>JACMOQ010000595.1 GCA_014377905.1 Acetobacteraceae bacterium
ATGTCGGCACATGAGGCCATTCGCACCGCCTGCCTGCTGCGGTTCCGGCCGATTATGATGACCACGCTTGCCGCCCTGTTCAGTGGCTTGCCGCTGATGCTCAGCCACGGAGCGGGATCGGAGCTGCGCCAGCCGCTGGGGTATGCGATGGTTGGTGGCCTTGCGCTAAGCCAACTCCTGACGCTTTATACCACCCCGGTGATCTATCTTTACCTGGTAGGTTTGCAGGCGTGGCTGTCACCCAAGCGGCGGATGACGTTGCCGACACTTGCGGAAAAGATGGGGGCGGCGACTGCGGATTAGGCTGCCCTTGCCCGGTCGCTCCATTTCGGAAAGGGTCGGGATGAGGGTGCTAGCCTTCTCCGAAAACCCGCGCAAAAATCGCGTCCACCCGTCGTAAATGCAGCATCGAGTCCATCGCCGCATCCAGGTCGGCGGTCGAAACCCGCCCGGCGATCTCCGGATCAGCGGCAAGATTGGCGCGGAAATCCAGCGCGTCCGCCTTGCCGAGTTTCGTCCAGGTCGCCATCGCGTTGCGTTGCACGATCCGGTAGGCGTCTTCGCGGGAAATCCCTGACTTGGCGAGCAGCAGCAGGATTTCCCCGGAATGCACGACCCCGCCCAGACTTTCGATGTTTTCGGCCATGCGTTCCGGATAAATCGTTAACTGCGCTATCATCCCGGTTAGCCGTGTCAGGGCGAAATCCAAGGTCACCGTCGCATCCGGCGCAATCCCGCGCTCGACACTGGAATGGCTGATGTCGCGTTCATGCCACAAGGTCACGTTTTCCAACGCCGGGATCACCGCAGCACGCACCAAGCGGGCGAGGCCCGTGAGGTTTTCCGACAGCACCGGATTGCGCTTGTGCGGCATTGCCGAGCTGCCTTTTTGCCCGGGATGGAAGAATTCTTCAGCCTCGCGCACTTCGCTGCGCTGCAAATGCCGCACCTCGGTGGCAAGACGTTCCACCCCCGATGCCACCACCGCGAGCGCACAGAAAAACGCTGCATGACGGTCGCGCGGGATAACCTGCGTCGACACCGGCTCAACCGCGAGGCCTAATTTAGCGGCGACGTAGGCTTCGATCGAAAGATCGAGATGGGCAAACGTGCCAACCGCACCGCTGATCGCGGCCACTGCGATTTCGGCCCGTGCCGCAACCAGGCGGGCACGATTGCGCACAAACTCGGCATAGTGACCAGCAAGTTTCAGGCCGAAACTGGTCGGCTCGGCATGGATGGCATGGCTCCGCCCGATTGTGGGGGTATGTTTGTGTTCGTAGGCACGGGTTTTCAATGCGCCAAGCAGCGCGTCGACATCTTCGATCAGAATATCGCAAGCCTGGGTCAATTGCACCGATAAGCAGGTATCGAGCACGTCGGACGACGTCATCCCGAGATGGACGAAACGGCTGTCCTCGCCAATGGCCTCGGCAAGCCAGGTCAGGAAGGCGATAACATCGTGGCGGGTGACACGTTCGATCGCATCAATCCGTTCGACATCCTCGGGGCCGATGGCCGCGAGCTTGGCGCCACCTTTTGCGCGGATATTTCGCGCGGCATCGCCGGGGATATCGCCCAGTTCGGCCATCGCTTCGGCGGCGAGCGCTTCGATTTCGAACCAGATACGATAACGATTTTCCGGGGCCCAGATCGCGGTCATCACGGGGCGGCTATATCTCGGGATCATGAAATCTCTTCTCACTGACTGCAATCGCCTGCATAAGACTGCCCGTTCCAGGTGGCAAGGATGGGTGTAGTGAATTGGACTGACGGATGGTTGCTGCTGCAAGTGGTGCTGATCGACATAACGTTGGCCGGCGACAATGCGGTGATTGTGGGCCTCGCGGTCATGGGTTTGCCGCCGAAACAGCGGCGCATGGCCATCGCGGTCGGCCTTGCTGGCGCGGTGGTGATGCGGATCGCGTTTGGCGCCATCACTGTGCAATTGCTTGCCATTGTCGGGCTGCTGTTCGCCGGCGGGCTTCTGCTTTTATGGGTCAGCTGGAAAGCCTACCGCGAGTTGCGCGTGGGCAGCGTTCATCACGACAAGCCGCCGGCAAAGTCGCTCGGATCGGCAATGTGGCAAATTCTGCTCGCCGACGTGTCGATGAGTTTGGACAATGTCCTCGCGGTTGCCGGTGCGGCCGATGGCAATGTTTGGATATTGACCATCGGGTTGTTGCTATCGGTGCTGCTGATGGGCTTTGCGGCCCAAGCGATTGCCAATCTGCTTGAACGGCATCGCTGGCTTGCGTGGGTAGGACTTGGGATCGTGCTGTTGGTGGCGCTGAAGCTGACCTGGGAAGGCGGGTATGATGTGTGGCTGCATCTGGCGCCAATGTTAGCCAAGTAAGCGGTGTTTCAAAAATCAAAGACGGCCTGCCTTTCATTTGGCTGGGCTATGCCTAATCTAATGTAGGCTCTAGATCATCCCCCAATCGACTTGCCGCTTCGATCAGGTGAAGATGATCATGAAAACAAAAGTCTAGAGCGTGTCTACCGATTCAATCTGGACGGACCACGCTCTAGATAGCGGCCTATATCGCAAAGGACCTTCGTTATGCCCGGCAAAGACCTGGTTTCGCTCGAACTCGAACCCCATGAAATCGCCCTCGTGATCGGTGAGGAAGACGAAGGCATGTCGGTGCGCATCGTCGCCGGCACCGAAATGCCGGAGGACGCCCCTGAACTCCCCGCCGCGGCCGAGATCATCGTCGCCCTTGCAACCCGCCTCCTGAAAGACCCCGAATTCCACGACGAACTGGTTGAATGGTACTACGATCAGCAAGACGAAGATGACGACGATGATGAGGAAGACGAAGCTCCCGCCAAGCCCTCATAACGCGCCAATACCGCGTCCTCATGCGCGACGAGATCAAAATCGTCGCGCGGGCAGTGGGTCAGAAAGCGCTCCGGCATCTCCAACAAGGCGATGTCGGGTGCGATCCGGGTGATCAGCCCGAGATCGAGATCAGCCGACCAGACGAAATATACCTCGGCGAAGGTGATCGCTGCAAGGAAACTTAACAAGCTGCACTCGGCGCGGTAGTCGGAAAACGACGACCCGAACAGCACCACCCGTTCCGGCCGCGGCGCGCTGTCGTTGCGCCACACCACGTGGCTGCCTGTGTGCAGCCCCGCCTCATTCTCCAAATTGTTCGCTTCTTTGAAAGCGACAATCCGATTTGTG
This sequence comes from Acetobacteraceae bacterium, assembly GCA_014377905.1. Lineage (GTDB taxonomy): Bacteria > Pseudomonadota > Alphaproteobacteria > Acetobacterales > Acetobacteraceae > CAITOL01. The sequence continues at coordinate 3,194 of JACMOQ010000595.1, forward strand.
TGCACCCGGCGCACGCTGTCAGGCAGGGCGCGGCGGGCGAAGCGATCTTCAGGTAAATCAGCGTGGGATGGGTCCCAAAGGTCGCCGTGAAAGCTCATTTCGCGCAGTGCCAGTCGCCCAGGTGCGGCCGGATCGAACGGAATACCGACCCGCGCCATCATCTGTTCAAACCCGCAGGCCGCACCTTGCGGCAGCCAGTGGCTGTCGGTGCGCGCATAGCCCGGCGGCCTGAGCTGGCGCAGCACCGATGTCGGGTCCACGAGATGCGGCTGCGAAATCGCATCCATCAGACGGAGCGTCGGTTGCCGGCATCCCGCCGGCAAGATTGCATCGCCATGGACGCTGAGCTTTTCCGGTGCCAGCAGCATGCACCAAGGCACCCCGAGGCTGGCAAAGAACGCCTCCCGCGCCGCCAGCCGTTCCCGCCACGCCGCGATCGGAACCAGCTCGGCAAAGCCGGCATCGCTGTAAAGCCGCAATACCTCGTTGCTGCCGCCGGTCAGAAACAACATGTCGTCAGCCCGCGCGACCCGTTGCACCTGGCTATTCCGCCAGCTTTTCGCGGCTGGCCCGGACTTTCTCGACCCGCCGCCCATCCATCGCCGTCACTTCGAATAGCCAGCCGGCAAAAGCGATGCGGTCGCCCTCGCGCGGCACCCGTCGCAGCAAGGCGAGGATCAGGCCCGCCAAGGTGTGATACGATCCCTCGGCCGGCAATTCCGGCAGGCCGAGCCGTACCTGCACTTCATCCACCGGCATCAATCCTTCGAGCAGCAACGCGCTGTCATCCTGTTGGGTGCCGGTGATCGGGTCGGGCGCGCTGTTTTCCGGGTCGCCGACAATCGCCTGTAATGCGTCGGCCGCAGTGACCACGCCTTCAAAGCTGCCATATTCATCGAGCACCAGCGCCAGGCCGAGCGGATCGGACCGCAGCCGTTCCAGCGCGTCCATTGCGGTTGCCGTATCGGGGATGACTTGCGGATGCCGCAACGCATCGGTGATCGACAAGGGCTTGCCGCGCAGAAGCCCATCGAGCAAGTCTTTCGCCAGCACGATTCCCACCGGATTATCAACCGCGCCATCACAGACGATGAAGCGCGAAAACGGGCTTGATTTTAAGGTTTCCGCGATCTCCTCGGCGCTATCATTGCGGTCAATCCACGGAATACCGGTCCGCGGCGTCATGATCGCCCGAACCGGTTTATCAGCCAGCCGCAACACCCGCTCGATCATGTCGCGTTCCTCGGTTTCGATCACCCCGGTTTGTTCACCCTCGGCGAGGATGGCTTTTAATTCCTCCTCGGTCACGGTTTGCGACGCCGCGCGATGGGCACCAAACAGCAGCAGCACAAAATTGGATGACAGGCTCAGCAAATAGACCACCGGGCGGGTGATGTTGGCCAAGGTGGCGAGCGGCCCGGCGACGTAAGCGGCGACGATTTCCGGCCGGCGCAGCGCCAACTGCTTGGGCACTAATTCGCCGATAACCATGGTGAAATAGGTGATCAGCACCACCACGATACCAAGCCCAAGGCTTTCGGCGAACGGCGCCAAGGCCGGCACATCGGCGATGATCGGGGTGATCAGGGATGCGACATGCGCGCCGCCGAACACGCCCGACAAGATCGAGATCAAGGTAATCCCTACCTGCACCGCCGGCAAAAACCGATGCGGATCCTCCGACAACCGCCGGGCCAGCGCCGCACCATGATGCCCCTTGCGCTCCAGCACCGTCAGCCGGGCGCGGTTTGATGACACCAGGGCGAGTTCGCTTAACGCAAACAACCCGTTCAACACGATCAGCAACAGAATGATGCCGACATCCAGCAGGATTTCCATCGACCGACTATAGCGGCAAAGTTCCGCTAAGGGTAACGTCGGGTTGGCGTAGCGTTACGGGCCAACTGCGACGGTGACGGTACGGAGAGAGTTGCCCGGGTAGAGTCTGTACGCAAATGTATCGTCACCCACAAAACCGGCAATGGGGCGATATTGTATGTAGCTGCGACTATCGCTTAAGTAGAGGATTTCCCCATGCTGTGGGCGTGTTGCGATTGACATGCTTTCGTAGGGTCTGACGTTCACCAAGTTGCCATTGTCAGGGTTTCCAAAAGCTTCGGTTATCAAGCAAACTTTTCCTTCATTGCTAACACTCATTGTCCATATTTTGTCTTCCCAGGTTGCCTTGGTCGTGTCGGCCCTTTTGAGCAGGCAGCGTGTCGCCCGTTCGGCTGCGGGGATTCCATCTGCGTGCGCTGCCATTCCCGGGCTTAACGCCAGAATCGTCGTCAGCAAGAAACGTCGTAGCATTTCCATCCTCCCGGTTTGTTTAACGGAAGCTTAGATAACGATTTTACCCCGCACCAGTCATTTCGTCGTTAAAATGACGTCATAGACTGGTATGTGAAAGTAGATCACACTCCACAGTCTCTTTCGTGCCGCGCTTATTCGACAGACACGACAACCGTTCGCAATTTTTCATCGGGTAAAATCCGGTATTCAAAGAAATCCATTCCCCGATAACCCGAAACCGGGCGATAGAGAATACGGCCATCCTGGCTGCCTATAGAACCCACAGAGCCATGGGCCGGCTTCGTGACAATCGAGAATTGAGAATAGGGCGGCGCATGCTCAAACTCGGCCGCTGTCGCAAGTTGGCGCTGCGTCTGCTTGTCATCGATACCGCACGCACGGCCATTCGGGTTCACCTCCATCACGTAGATTTGGGACGACGCGGCATTGACTGCGCTCGCCCCACTGGTAACAACGCATTTGCCGGTGGCTACATGGTTGGCCGCAGGCGATGGTCCTGTCGTGTAAGGCGCATCGCTGCTTATCAGTGAAAATATCGCGATACCAAAACCCATAAGCAGAAAACAGGACGCCAAAAAGCACAAATAAGTTATCAAACTCAAAATAGGTAATTCAGATTTAAAGAATTTAGGAATATTATAAAAATAGGCTGTGTCTATTTTCAAGCTGAAATCGTAACTCGATTTTGGATGTTTGTTCAAATACATTCTGTACAAAGCATAGGCACCACCAAGCATTGTCAATCCATATGCAATAATATAGCCACCGGTGACTACCCCACCGCGCATTGATTGCCAGCGTTTGTTCGATCCAACAATGATAGTGTCGGGCGAATGCGCGCAGGTGTCCTTCCTTGTGCAATGCTCGCTAAGCGCGCCGCATATTTACCCATCCTTCGCCACCAACTCCGCCAAAATCCGCTCCAGATACTCCTCCGCCATCGCCTGCAACTCTGCATCCGTCCGATCCTGCACCGGATGCGGCACGAACACATAAGCAGGATCGGTGCCCAAAGCTTTTGCCTGCACCGCAGCCGCATCAATAAACTCGGTCGTTGCTACCGCGACTACCGGGATCCCACGCGCTTCAAGGTCTGCCATGTCATGCGTACAGCACGATGTGCAGCTCCCTTAATCGGCAAGGCCTTCAATGACCAGATCGACCTCCG
>JACMOQ010000596.1 GCA_014377905.1 Acetobacteraceae bacterium
GCCCTTGGGGCCCTCATACACCACCAGCACCACATCACCTGGTTTCACCCGGCCGGACAGGATCGCGGAAACCGCATCGTCCTGGCTTTCGTAAATGCGCGCCGGCCCCTTGAAGGTCAGGATTGAGGCGTCAACGCCCGCGGTTTTCACAATACAGCCTTCGAGCGCGATATTGCCGTACAGCACCGCCAGTCCGCCATCCTGGCTGAACGCATGGGCCCGGTCGCGGATAACCCCGGTGGCGCGGTCAGAATCCAGATCATCCCAGCGCGACGACTGGCTGAACGCAATCTGGGTTGGCACGCCCCCTGGTGCCGCGCGGAAGAATTCGGCGACCGTTGCGCTGTCACTGCGCTTGATGTCCCAGCGCGCCAGCCCTTCGGCCATGGTTTTGGCGTGGATAGACGACACTGACGTATCCAGCAGCCCTGCCCTGTCCAACTCGCCCAGGATGCCCATAACCCCCCCGGCGCGATGAACGTCCTCGACATGCACATTGGCCACCGCCGGCGCCACTTTGCACAGAACCGGCACCTTGCGCGACAGCCGGTCGATATCCTTCATGGTGAAATCAACCCCGGCCTCATGTGCCGCTGCCAGCAAATGCAGCACCGTGTTGGTCGAACCACCCATGGAAATATCGAGGCACATTGCGTTCTCGAACGCGGCCTTCGTTGCGATATTGCGCGGCAATACGCTTTCGTCGTCCTGTTCGTAGTAGCGTTGCGCCAGATCAACGATCACCCGGCCGCATTCCAAAAACAATGCCTTCCGATCAGCGTGGGTTGCCAGCACCGTGCCATTACCCGGCAAACCCAGGCCCAATGCTTCCACCAGGCAATTCATCGAGTTGGCGGTAAACATCCCCGAACAACTGCCGCATGTCGGGCAAGCCGCACGCTCAATCACGTCAACCTCGGCATCCGTCATCTTGTCGTCGGCGGCGTAGATCATCGCGTCGATCAGATCGATTTTGCGGCTGATCCCGCCGAGCACCACTTTGCCGGCTTCCATCGGCCCGCCGGAGACAAACACCGTCGGGATGTTGAGCCGCATCGCCGCCATCAACATGCCCGGGGTGATCTTGTCGCAGTTGGAAATGCACACCAGCGCATCGGCGCAATGGGCGTTGACCATGTATTCTACCGCATCCGCGATCAATTCGCGCGACGGCAGGCTGTACAGCATCCCGTCATGGCCCATCGCAATGCCATCATCCACCGCAATGGTGTTGAATTCCTTGGCAACCCCGCCCGATGCCTCAATCTCGCGTGCCACCATCTGGCCGAGGTCCTTCAAATGGACATGGCCAGGCACGAACTGCGTGAAGCTGTTGGAGATGGCGATGATGGGCTTGCCAAAATCGCCGTCCTTCATGCCGGTTGCCCGCCATAATCCGCGCGCGCCGGCCATATTGCGGCCGTGGGTGGTGGTGCGGGAACGATATGCGGGCATTAGCGGACCTCCGTTTAAGTAAGATAATCTTGCCGGGTTGGCGGAGTGTTGTCCAGATTCAGTCAAAGGCAACGATTTTTATTGTGTAACCAAAAAGCTCGGCTCGCTCCGCAGTCCCACGCCAACGGCAACAATTCGGGAAGTTTTTTTGCTTCTTTTTGTTCACAAAAAGAAGACCTTAACTTCGCGTCAAAACGATGCAGAGATTATGAGCCGGCATGTTTTCCACCGCCGCAACCGCGTATCCATCCGCCGCCGCCACCACATCCTCCAACCGCCTTAGCCCCCAGCGCGGGTCACGGCTGCGCAGATCGGCATCAAACGCCAGATTGGAGGGTGCGGTTGCCACGCCATCCTGAAGATAAGGGCCATACAGGATCAGCATGGCACCCAGCCCAACCGCATTGCGCAGCAGGCCAAGCGTTGCCTCCCACGGCGCGATATGGATCATGTTGCAGCACAGGACCGCGTCGGCTTGGATGATCGGCCATGCCGCGGCGGTGGCATCGAGCGGAAGCGCGGGGGTGACGTTGGGCAACCCCACGCACCAGGCATCGATGCTGGCCCTGCGTTCGCCATCAGGATCGCTGGGCTGGACCTGCCAGGCCGGCAAGGCAGCGGCGAAATACGCGGCGTGTTCGCCCGTGCCGCTGGCGATTTCCAGCAACCTGCCCGTTACCGGCAAATGGCTGAGCAACACGGCAAGGATGGCATCGCGGTTGCGTGCGGCGGCGGGGGCTGTCATGCGCATGTATGCCTTTTGCCCCGCCTCGCCGTTGAAGGAAAGTCGCCCGATGTCCGCCGAAGCCGAACTGCGTCGCCTGCTCGACATCATGGCCGCCTTGCGCGCCCCGGTTGGCGGTTGTCCGTGGGATGTCCAGCAAAGCTTCGCCACCATCGCGCCTTACACCATCGAAGAAGCCTACGAGGTCGCCGACGCGATCGAGCGCGCGGATTTTGCCGAACTTCCCGGCGAACTCGGCGATTTGCTGTTCCAGGTGGTGTTCCACGCCCGCATGGCCGAGGAGGAAGGCCGGTTTAACTTCGCCGATGTCGCCCGCGCGATCGCCGATAAGATGATCCGCCGCCATCCCCATGTTTTCGGCACCGAACAGCGGGGAAGCGCCGCCGCGCAGACCGTGGCATGGGAAGTTCAAAAGCAGACCGAGCGTCGTGACAAGGGGATTCTGGCTGGTATCGCCGTCGGCCTCCCTGCCCTTACCCGCGCCCACAAGCTCACCGCACGCGCCGCCCGCGTTGGCTTTGACTGGCCGGATGCGGCCGCGATCCTGGACAAGCTCGATGAGGAAACCGCCGAACTGCGCGCCGAGCTTCCGGGTGCCGATCCGTCGCGGCTGATGGACGAGGTCGGCGACATGCTGTTCGTGCTGGCCAATCTCGCCCGCAAGCTCGATCTTGACCCCGAAGCCTGCTTGCGCCACGCCAATGCCAAATTCACCCGGCGCTTCGGGGCGGTGGAGGCGAATTTCGCTGGCCTCGGGCGCGGGTTGGACGAAACCACGCTCGACGAAATGGAAGCGGCGTGGATCGATGTCAAAACACGGGAATAGCCGATGGCCAAAACAATGAAACAAATGCTCGAAGCCGCCGAAGCCGCCATCGAGCGCATTCCTCCTGCCGATGCGATCGCGATGCAAGGCCGTGATGACGTGGTCTTCGTCGATATCCGCGATCCACGCGAAATCGAGCGCGACGGCACCATCCCCGGCGCGTTCCGTTGCACCCGCGGCATGCTCGAATTCTGGATCGACAAGGACAGCCCCTACCACAAGCCGATATTCGATCCCGCCAAAACCTTTGTGTTCTTCTGCGCGATGGGATGGCGGTCATCGCTGTCCACCCAGACCGCCCGCGAAATGGGGCTCGAACATGCGGTCGATATCAAAGGCGGGCTGAACGCCTGGAAAGAAGCCGGCGGGACGATCGAGACGGTGGCCAAAAAACCTTAAGTCATCGGGATCATCACGTGGGTGCGGTAGGCCGGCCGCGTCGCCAGCCGATCGTACCAAGCGCGTAAATGCATCAGTTCCGGCAGATCGTCGCGCCGGAACGGCAGATTGAGCCAGCGATACGCCATGCAGCCAGCCGGGATATCACCCATGGTGAACGCCGCCCCGGCAACATAGGCGTTGATTGCCAGATGCCGGTCGAGCCGCGCCCATAGCGCCGAGGTGGCAGTCCGCGCCGCCTCGATCGCCGCCAGATCGCGCTTTTCGGCTTGGGTCCGGATCAGGCCCCAGAATAGCACCGTCATCCCGCCCTGGATGGTGCTAATCTGCCAGTCCATCCAGCGTTCCGCGGCACCGCGGGTTTTCGCGTCAGCCGGCCACAAGCCAGTCGGGCCGTAGCTTGCGGCCAGATAACGGACGATGGAATTGGACTCCCACAGCGTGTAGCCATCATCGTCAATCGTCGGCACCACGCCATTCGGGTTCATCGCCAAATACCAGTCCTGGTCATTGCCGCCGAACGCGCCGCCAACATCGCGTCGGTCATAGGCCAGCCTGCATTCATCGGCGGCCCATAGCGCTTTTTGCACGTTGATCGAATTGGCACGTCCATGGATCGTCAGCATGTTTTGCGTCCCGTTATGATCGCCGCAGGAGCGCAGTATGTTCGCGGTGGTAGTCGCAGCATACGGTAAGCCTCCTCATTCGACTGGGAGTCTGGCACGACACGGGCGTATCAGATAGGCAGGGACGATGATCAAAGCCGCCATAATTGGAGTTTCCGGACTGTCGCTGACCGGGCCGGAGGCGGCGATGCTGCGTGCCGATCCGCCCGCCGGGATTATCCTGTTTGCGCGCAACATCGCAGACCCCGCGCAACTCGCGGATTTTATAACACAATTGCGCGAAATCCTGCCGGCCGAGGCCGTCATGATGGTCGATCAAGAGGGCGGCCGGGTTGCCCGTCTGCGCCCACCCCATTGGCGCGCCCATCCATCTGCCGGCAGCATCGGGGCGCTATTCGCTGAAACAGAAGCCGCCGGGCTGCGCGCCGCCTGGCTGACCGGGGCGCTGATCGGCCTTGATTGCGCCGCCGCCGGCTTTGATGTGGTCTGCGCCCCCGTACTCGATCTGCGTCTTCCATCAGGGCACGGCGTCATCGGCGATCGCGCCTATGGCGACGACCCTGCCGCGATCGCCAGACTCGCCCGCGCGGCGGCGGCAGGGCTGCTGGCGGCCGGCATCCAGCCGGTTGGCAAGCATGCACCCGGCCATGGTCGGGCGCGGCTCGATAGCCATATCGCGTTGCCCGAAATCCGCGACAACGACCTCGATGCCGATCTGGTCCCCTTTGCCGCCAACATCGATCTGCCGTGGATGATGACGGCGCATATTCTTTATCCGGTGTGGGATGCGGCCCGTCCGGCAACCTTGTCGCCAACAATTATCCGCGAAATCATTCGCGGCCGGATCGGCTTCGGCGGCGTGCTGGTGTCGGATGATCTGGCAATGCACGCTTTGTCTGGCACCCCGGTGGAGCGCGCAACCGGTGCCTTGATAGCCGGGTGCGATATCGCGCTCTATTGCCCCGGCGATCTTGAAACCACATCTGCGGTGCTCGGCGCGGTGTCGGCTTTGACGGACGCCGCCCGCCACCGCCTCGCCACCGCCAGCACCCTCGCCCAATGCCGGCGTTACGCGCTAAAAGCCGATGACCTCGCCGCCGAACGGAGCGCATTGATCCCGTGACCGAACTTTTCCTGTCCCTGCTCGCCGCAATCCTGGCGATTACTCTGCATGAAGCAGCCCATGGTTATGCGGCGCTGGCGTTGGGCGACGATACCGCCAAGCGGATGGGGCGACTGTCGCTCAATCCGATTGCCCATATTGATCGGGTTGGCACCATCATTTTGCCCGGCCTGCTGCTGGTCGGGCAGTTACTGACCATCGGGCGGGTATCGTTCATGTTTGGCTGGGCCAAGCCCGTGCCGGTTGCCGCCGAACGTTTCGCCAACCCGCGCCAGGGTATGGCGCTGGTGGCGCTTGCCGGTCCTGCGATGAATTTTTTTCTCGCCTGGCTCGGTGGCCTCAGCCTGCACGCAACGCCCTACCTCGACCCACGGGCAGCCGCGATGCTCGGCGATTTCGCCGGCTATTTTATTCTGGCCAATCTGGTGCTTGGCCTGTTCAACCTGCTGCCGATCCCCCCGCTCGATGGTGGCCGCATCATGGTCGGCATCCTGCCGTTGCCGCTGGCGCGCTTCTGGGCCGGGTTTGAACGCGGCGGGATATTGCTGGTGCTGCTGTTTGTGTTCCTGCTGCCGCAAATACTCGCCCACTACGGCATCATCTTCGATCCGGTCGGCCAGGCGCTGAGCCAGTTGATGCCGTGGGCGGCGGGTTGGGTATTGTATCTCTCGGGCCATACCGATGGTCCTGATACGCTCAATGTCTGAAATCGTGCCGCCACCTGACGCGCTGGCATCGGGCGGGCTGGTGCTGCATCTCGACGGGTTCGAGGGGCCGCTCGACCTGCTGCTGGAATTGGCGCGCGGCCAGAAACTCGATCTCGGCAAAATCTCCATCCTCGCGCTGGTCGATCAATTTCTCGCGGTGATTGAGGGCGCGCGGAAAATCAAACTGGAGCTCGCCGCTGACTGGCTGGTGATGGCGGCCTGGCTCGCATGGTTGAAATCGCGCCTGCTGCTGCCCACGGGTCCCGAGGCCGCGGAAGAAGGGGAGGCCGCCGCCGAGGTGCTGGCCGCGCGTTTGCGTGACCTGCAGGCGATGCGCGCGGCGTCGCATTGGCTTGGCGGGCAAAGCCAGCTTGGCCAGGACGTTTTCGCCAGGGGTGCGCCGGAAGACCTGGTCGATACCGATCGGTCCCGCCTCGCGCTCGACCTCACCGGATTATTGCGCGCCTATCTGGCCGCGCTGCGGCGCGGTGGCAGCCGGCAGAGCTACCGGCCGAAACATCTGACGGTCTGGACGGTGAAGGACGCGCTGGGCCGGCTCGGGCGCCTGCTTGGCAGCCTGCCGGATTGGTCGTCGTTGCAGGATTTTCTACCCGAGACCGTGGGCACGCCCACCGAACGCCGCGCCGCGCTGGCCAGCACCTTGCTGGCCGGGCTGGAACTCGCCCGCGATGGCGGACTGCGCCTGCGCCAGGACCATGCCTTCGGACCCATTCTGCTGCGGCGGGAATATCCGCAGGTGGCCAACGATGTGTAAGCGTCCCCCCCCCCCGCCCCCACCCCCGGGGGGAGGGGGGAGAAGAGCGCCCCCCCCCCCCCGGGGGGGGCGGGGGGCGGGGGGGGGGGGCCGCGGGGGGGCGGGGGGGGGACGCCGGGGCGGGGGGCGCCCGCCGCGGGCCCGGTGGGGGGGGGGCGCGCC
>JACMOQ010000597.1 GCA_014377905.1 Acetobacteraceae bacterium
ACCCTGTATCTGGCAACCGACCCGGCTCGCGAGGGCGAGGCGATTTCCTGGCATGTCCACGCCATGCTGGCCGAGAAAAACCTGCTGAAAGGCATTGCGGTCAAACGCATCACCTTCAATGAGGTGACCAAGAACGCCGTCCGTTACGCCATCGACCACCCCCGAGCCCTCGACCAGCCGCTGATCGATGCCTATCTCCCCCGCCGCGCGCTTGATTATCTGGTCGGCTTCACCCTGTCCCCGGTGCTGTGGCGCAAATTGCCCGGCAGCCGGTCTGCCGGCCGGGTGCAATCGGTTGCCCTGCGCCTGATCTGCGAGCGCGAAGCGGAAATCGAAGCGTTCAAGCCGCGCGAATACTGGACGATTGAGGCTGCCCTGATCACCGCTGCCGGCGCGCCATTCGCGGCGCGGCTGGTGGCGTTGGATGGCAAGAAACTCGACCAGTTTGACCTTAACACTGAGGCTAAGGCGCTTGCCGCCAAAGCCCAGGTTGAAGCCTGCAAGTTCAGCGTTGAAAGCGTTGAACGTAAACGAACGCGCCGCCATCCCCCGGCGCCGTTCACCACATCGACCTTGCAGCAGGATGCCAGCCGCAAGCTCGGCTTCACCGCCCAGCATATCATGCGCCTCGCCCAAGGGCTTTACGAAGGGGTGGCGATCGACGGCGAGACTACCGGGCTGATTACCTATATGCGCACCGATGGCGTGCAGATGGCGCGCGAAGCGATTGACGCCGCCCGCGATCACATTAAATCCAGCTTCGGCCCCACTTATCTGCCCGGTCAGGCGCGCGAATACACCAGCCGCGCCAAGAACGCCCAGGAAGCCCACGAAGCCATCCGCCCGACCGATTTCTCCCGCAGCCCGGATCAGGTGGGGCAACACCTCAACCCCGAACAGCGCCGGCTTTACGAGCTGATCTACAAGCGCGCCGTCGCATCCCAGATGCAGTCAGCCGAGTTCGATCAGGTTGTGGTCGAGATGGCCGAGCCTGGCAAAGCAAAAGGCCCGCAACTGCGTGCCAACGGCTCAATCCTGGCGTTCGACGGCTTCCTCAAGCTCTACCGCGAAGACGTCGAGGACGGCGAGGACGACGATAACCGCATGCTGCCGCCAATGGCCGAGCACGACCCGCTGAAGCGCGACAAGGTCGACGCCAGCCAGCATTTCACCCAGCCGCCGCCGCGCTATTCGGAAGCCTCGCTCGTCAAGAAGATGGAAGAACTCGGCATCGGCCGGCCCTCCACCTATGCCTCCATCCTGTCGGTTTTGCAGGACCGCAACTACGTCAAAATCGACAAGAAGCGCTTTGTGCCGGAAGACCGTGGCCGGCTGGTGACCGCGTTCCTTACCAGCTTCTTCGAACGCTATGTCGATCCCGGCTTCACCGCCGGGCTGGAAGAACAGCTCGATGATATTTCCGGCGGGCGCGCCGATTGGCGGGCGGTGATGCGGCAATTCTGGGCGGCGTTTTCGGGCGCTGTTGAGCAAACCCGCGACCTCAAGATCAGCGATGTCATCGACGCGCTCGACCGCGACCTCGGCGGGCATTTTTTCCCACCCAACGCGGACGGCACTGACCCTCGCGTCTGCACGGCTTGCGGCACTGGCCGGCTCGGGCTGAAACTCGGCCGCCATGGCAGCTTCATCGGCTGCTCCAACTACCCGACCTGCCAGTTTACCCGCCGCCTCGCCATCAACGCCGGCGATGAAGGCGGGGATCAGTTGAAGGAGGGCATGCGTGAGCTTGGCCACCACCCGGAAACCGGTGAAGGCATCACCGTGCGCCGCGGACCCTACGGGGTTTACGCCCAACAGGGCGAGCAAATTCCTGACAGCAAGGTCAAACCGCGCCGAACCAGCTTGCCGAAGGGGATGGATGGCGACACCATCGAGCTCGAAGCTGCGCTGGCGCTGCTCGCCCTCCCGCGCCTGGTCGGGAGCCACCCGGAGACCAAGGACGATATCACAGCCGGGCTTGGCCGCTTCGGGCCGTTCGTGAAAATGGGCAGCGTGTTTGCCTCGCTGGACCGCGATGACAACGTGCTGGTCATCGGCCTCAACCGCGCCGTTGATCTGCTTGCGGCCAAGCTCGCCTCGATCCGCAGCCTCGGGCCGCACCCGAAAGATCAGGCGCCGGTGGTGATTAAAAAAGGCCGCTTCGGACCCTACGTGCAACATGGCGACATGATCGCCAATCTTCCGCGCGATGTCGGGATGGATGACATCACGCTCGCCGAAGCTGCGGCTTTGGTGGCGGAGAAGGGTAAGAAGATGAAGCCGCGCGGGGGGAAAAAGCCCGCAAAGGCGGCGGCGAAGCCGGCCAAGGCTGGGAAGCCCGCTACGGCAGCTAAGCCAGCGGTGCAGAAGAAGGTCGTTGCCAAGAAGAAGGCGCTGGTGAAGAAAAAAGTGGCTAAGTAAGCAGTTCTTTTTGTGAACAAAAAGAACCAAAAAAACTTTTTGATAATTCCTTCCCGTTGGTGTGCAACCTTCCGCAGAGGCGAGCCAACGGTCACAGTTTATTGAAGTTTTTTTGCTTATTTTTCTTTACACAAAGATATTTTAAGCGTTTTGAAATAAGGACTTCCCACCATGAAGCGCCGCCCCCCCAACCGCGCCGGCGCGCCCACTGCCCCGGGCGAAATGCCGAGCCGTGAGGCGATTGCCTCCTTCATCAAATCCAGCCCCGGCCGGGTCGGCAAGCGCGAGATTATTCGCCACTTCAAACTTGGGCCGGACCATCGCGCCACCTTGCTCGCCGTGCTGCGCGATCTTGCCGGCGGCGGGCATGTCGCACCTGCCGGCCATCGCCGGTTTGCCGCACCAGATCGCACCCATGAGGCGATTATCGTTGAGATTATCGGGTCGGACCCGGATGGCGAAGCGATTGCCCGCCCGATCGAATGGCCCCCCGGCGAACGTCCGCCGCGGATTTTCATGGCACCTGGGCCGACCGGACAGCCCGCACTCGCCCCTGGCCAGCGCGTGCTGGCGCGCATCCGGCCACGCGGACGGGATATGTATGAAGGCCGCACGCTGCGCCGGATTGAGGGCACCACCGGGCGCATCGTCGGCGTATTTCGCGCCAATGTTAGCCTGGGCGGGCGGATCGAGCCGACCGATCGCCGCGCCAAGGCGGAATGGACGGTGACCGCGGAAGACGCCAACGGTGCCGAGGATGGCGAGGTGGTGCGCGCTGAGCCCTTGCCCGGCAAGCCGCTGGGACTTAAGCCGGCGCGGGTGGTGGAACGGCTGGGTCAGGTCACCGACGCCCGCGCGGTCAGCCTGATCGTGATCGCGACGCATGATATTCCCACCGAGTTCCTGCCAGCAGCGATCGCCGAAGCCGAGCACGCGCGGGCCACACCATTAGAAAACCGTACTGATTTGCGCGACGTGCCGCTGATCACCATCGACGGCGCCGATGCCCGCGATTTTGATGACGCTGTTTATGCTGAACCGCACGAGGACGGCTTCAAGCTGATCGTCGCGATTGCCGACGTCGCCCATTATGTCCGCCCCGGCAGCGCACTCGATCGCGTCGCCCGGTTGCGCGGCAATAGCTGCTACTTCCCCGACCGTGTCGTGCCGATGTTGCCGGAAGCCCTGTCCAACGGCTGGTGCAGCCTGCGCCCGGACGAAGATCGCGGCTGCCTGTTTGTTGAAATGTTCATCGGCCCCGACGGCCAGAAGCACCGCCATCGCTTTGGGCGCGGCCTGATGCGCAGTGC
>JACMOQ010000598.1 GCA_014377905.1 Acetobacteraceae bacterium
GCGGTGAAGGCGGTCCGACCCCGCGCGGCGCATGGATCCAAGCGCGGAATCATTGCTCCTTCCAATCGAGACCGCGATATGCTGCATGATGGTCTGATGGAGGCGCATAATTGGCCTGCCGCAGTTGCCATATGGCTGGCCTTTCCAGGCAGCGAACTCAACAATCCTGACTTCCCACACGAACTGCATACAGCCCTGCGGCGTGCAGATATTCCAGCTGAACGACTGACCCTGAAACTGCCAGAAACGACGGCCATGCCGATTAACACTGACGGGTTGTTATCGCTGGCGGGGTTGCGCGACCTTGGCGTCGGTTTGGTGTTGACCGAATTCGGGGGCGCAATCGCCAGCCTGTCGATGCTGCGCCGCCTTCCTTTGACGGCAGTGGCACTCAGCCCTGCGGTTGTTGGTGGTTTGCCGGAAGATCGCGAGGATGCGGCATTGGTGCGCGCGGCTATTTCGATGGCCCATGTGCTCGGGATATCGGTCGTTGCAAATGGCATTGCGACTGACGCACAGCGCGGCTGGCTCGCCGGTTTGGGCTGTGCCGCAGGTATCGGGCCTTTGTTTGGCGCCCCGATGGCAGCGGCCAAATTGGGCCGTTGGTTGCGCGGCGACTGAACCAAGCCCCTTGCTGTCCAGCCATCCTGGTCGCAATAGAGCCTCGTGACCGACATATACACTTCCATGATTCTAGCGCTCACCCAGGTAAGCGGCCGCGCCGGCTCGATCAGCCCGACCGACGCTGCCCGTGCGGTCGCCACTGTGCTGGTGCCCGAAGGCGGGCCGGATGCGTGGCATGCCCATCTGGCGCCGGTTCGCCGTGCCGCCAGATTGCTCGCGCGCAGCGGGCATATTGAGATTTTGCGCAAAGGCAAGCCGGTTGATCCGGCGGGCGCGAAAGGCGTGATCCGCTTGCGCATTGCCGCCGCGAGGGAGGCCTGAGATGCGCATTATCGGTCCCCTGCTTCTGGATGCCTGGCGTCTGGCGCGACCCTATTTTGCTTCGGAAGAAAAATACCGCGCCTGGCTGTTGCTGGCCACGATCATCGGCATGACCCTCGGTCTGGTCGGGCTCGACGTGGTATTAAGTTTTTGGAACCGCGCTTTTTACGATTCGCTACAGGCCAAGGATGCCCAAGCGTTCATGGCGTTGTTGCTGACCTGGCATATCGCCGATGGCTGGCTACTGCCGGGCTTTGTCTGGGTCGCTGGCGCTTATGTGGTGGTGTCGGTTTATCTGCGCTATCTGACCCAGATGCTCGTCATCGGCTGGCGCGCCTGGATGACCCAGCGGTTCGTCGCCGCCTGGATGTCTGATCAGGTCTATTACCGGCTCGGCCTGACCGACACCGGCCGCACCAAGGCCGACAATCCCGACCAGCGCATCGCCGAGGATGTCCGCGATTTCGTCGATCGCAGCCTGAGCCTCAGTCTCGATCTGATGTCGAACCTGGTTTCGCTGACCAGTTTTGTCGCGATTTTATGGAGCCTGTCGGGGCCCTTGACCCTGCTTGGGGTGACGATCCCCGGCTACATGGTGTGGGCGGCCTTGCTTTATGCCGCGTTTGGCAGCGTGTTGATCCATTATGTCGGCAAGCCATTGGCTGGATTGCGCTTCCGCCAGCAAAAGGTCGAAGCCGATTTCCGCTTTGCAATGATGCGGCTGCGGGAAAATGCCGAGGGCGTGGCGCTTTATCGGGGCGAGGAGGATGAAGGCCAGGGCCTTCGAGCGCGCTTTGCCGCCCTGATCGCCAACTGGTGGGACATCATGCGCCGCGCCAAGCTGATCAATGCCATTGCCGCCGCTTACGGCCAGGCCGCGGTGGTGTTTCCGGTGCTGGTCGCAGCCCCGCGCTTCTTCGCAGGCGAGATTGCGTTGGGCGGGCTGACCCAGACCGCTGGCGCCTTCGGACAGGTGCAGGGCTCGATGTCCTGGTTCGTCAATTCCTATGCGGGCCTTGCGGAATGGCGTGCCATTGTTGACCGGCTGGCGGGATTTGAACGCGCGATGCGGGCGGCCCGGACGCAGACATCCCTGGTCGAGACTTACGCCAAGGATGGCAATTTCGCGCTGGCCGGGACGGATCTCGGCCTGCCGGATGGACGCACGCTGGTGGCGGCGGTCGATCTGGTGCTCAAGCGGGGCGAATCGGTCGTGGTCACCGGGCGGTCAGGGTCTGGCAAATCGACCTTGTTCCGTGCGCTCGCCGGTATCTGGCCGTTTGCATCTGGCATCATCCGCCGCCCCGAGGCATCCAGCCTGTTCCTACCACAACGACCTTATTTGCCGCTCGGCAGTTTGCGCCGGGCGCTGACCTACCCGGACAAGGCGGCGATCCATTCAGACCTGGCACTGGTCGCAGTGCTGGAAAAAGTCGGGCTGGGCGGTTTGGTCGACCAGTTGGACGGCGAGGATGAATGGGGCAAGCGCCTGTCGGGCGGCGAACAGCAACGCATCGCGATTGCACGTGCGCTGCTGCAACGCCCGGATTGGTTGTTCCTCGATGAAGCGACCGCGAGCCTCGACCCGGACAGCGAGGCGATGCTTTATGGGTTGCTGAAACGGGAATTGCCGGGGACGACGATTGTCTCGATCGCACACCGCCCTGCAGTGGCAGCGTTCCATGATCGCCGTCTGGTAGTTGGGCAGGACGGAAAAATTGTCTGAGGTGGGTTGCCAAGCGGCATTCCACGCTACGCAGCGTCTCGCAAAACCGCCAAAACTGCGTCACCGTACCGCGCCAGCTTCGACGCGCCCACACCTTTGATCACCCCGAGCTCATCCAGCGTGCCGGGCTGCACGGCCGCAATTTCGCGCAGCACAATATCGTGAAAAATCACATAGGGCGGCACTGATTGCGCCTTGGCTTGCACCGCGCGCCATTTACGCAACGCCTCGAACCGCCCTTCATCGGCGCCCGAAATGCTCGACGTCGGGGCCGCATTGCGCGCGGCTTTGGTTTTACGCGGTGCCAGGGTATCTTCGCGCAGCATCACCTGTTCCTCGCCGCGCAGGATCGGCCGTGCCTTCTCCTGGTCCAACGTCAACGTCGCATATTCACCGCTATCGACGTTTAGCGCGCCCTTGGCAATTAACTGGCGCACTACGCCGCGCCAGAACCCCTCCGGACGGTCGCGGCCGATGCCGAAGGTGGATAATTTATCGTGGCTCCAACGCTGGATTGCGTCGGACGCCTCGCCCATCAGGACTGAAATGACATGCTTGGCCCCGAAGCGCTGGCCGGTGCGATAGACCGCCGACAACACCTTCTGCGCCTCGATGGTGCCCAAAAACAGACCAACCGGCGATACGCAATTATCGCAATGGCCGCAGGCCTGGGAAAATTCCTCGCCGAAACACGCCAGCAACGATTGCGTCCGGCACGCTGTTGTCTCGGTCAGCGAAATCATCGCCTCCAACCGGACGCGCTGGCTGCGTTTTTGGGTGTCCGGCGCGTTGGATGTCTGCAACCAATAACGGGCGCGGGCGATATCCTCGCCGCCATAAAGTAGCAACGTCTCGGCCAGATCGCCATCGCGCCCGGCCCGGCCGATCTGTTGGTAATAAGATTCCGGGCTGTCTGGCATATCCAAATGCGCAACAAACCGCACGTCCGGCCGGTCGATCCCCATGCCGAACGCGATCGTTGCCACCATCACCATCGGCTCGCCAGCGCGGAAGCGCATCGCGGCGGCGCGTTTGACCTCGGGCGCCAAACCGGCATGAAACGCCACCGCCGGCAGGCCGCGCTTGATCAGGCTTTCCGCCATACGCTCGGTCTTGGCGCGGCTGCCGCAATAGACAATGCCGGCCTGCTGCGGGTGGCGCTTGAGGAATTCCAGCAATTGCGCGGTTTCCGACGACTTGGCGTCTGCGGTCAGGAACAAATTCGCGCGATGAAAACTCGCGGCAAAGACCTCAGCATCCTCCATCCCCAGCGCGTGCAGGATATCGACCCGGGTGCGCGGATCGGCGGTCGCGGTCAACGCAATCCTTGGCACCCCCGGGAATAGCCCGCGCAACGCCGCGAGCTCGCGATATTCCGGCCGGAACTCGTGGCCCCACTGGCTGACGCAATGCGCCTCATCGATCGCAATCAGCGCAATGTTTTGGCGCTGCAAACGCTCCATGGTCCCCGAGGACAGCAGGCGTTCCGGTGAAACGTACAAAAGATCCAGGCGCCCGGCATCGAGGTCACGCCCGACCTGGCGGGCTGTATCGGGGTCCAGTTCCGAATGCAGCGCCGCGGCGGCAACCCCGAACTGGCGCATGGCGGCGACCTGATCGTCCATCAACGCAATCAAGGGCGAGATCACCAAAGCGGTGCCGGGCCGACACAGGGCCGGCACTTGATAACACAGTGATTTGCCGCCACCGGTGGGCATTAGCACCAGCGCGTCGCCGCCCCCCACGACGGTATCGATCGCCGCTTCCTGATGGCCGCGAAAATTGGCAAACCCGAAGATCCGGCCGAGGATTTCGCGCGGGCTGCCGTTGATGTGAACCGCGTTCATCGTGCCGCCGCGATGGCGTGGCCCGCCGATAGCCGCCAGATACGATCAGGGCGTTCAGTGCCAATCAGGCGATGGGCAATCAGGATCACCGTCCGCCCAGAGGCAACCTGGTTCAGCGTAGTGAAAAAGCGGCGTTCGGTTTCGGCGTCGAGCCCGGCGCAGGGTTCATCAAGCAGAAGGATTTTGGCCGGCGAGATCAGCGCGCGGGCGAGCGCGAGGCGGCGCCCCTGGCCGCCCGAGAGGTTCTTGCCGTCCTCACCGATCCAGGTTTCAAGTTGTTCGGGCAAGGCACGGATTGTGTCGCCGATCTGGGCGGTGTCGAGCGCGGCCCAGAGCTCGGCGTCAGTCGCATCGGGGCGACCGAGCAGGAGGTTGCGGCGGATCGTGTCATCGAACAAATGCGTCGCCTGACCGAGCCAGGCGATGCGGGCGCGCAGATCTGCCGCGGCCAGGCTTGCGATGTCGATGCCGTCGATGGTGATCCGCCCGGCCTGTGGCATTGCGACCTTGAGCGCGAGGGCGGCGAGGCTGGATTTGCCGCTCCCGGAAGGACCGAGGATGGCGCCGAACATGCCTTGCGGGACCTCAATCGACAGCCCGTCAAAGAGTTTCGGGCGGTCGGGTTGCCAGGCAAAATGGATGGCATCGAAGCGCAGTGTGCTGCCCGCAGGCATCGGCGCGGGGTGGGACGGATCGGGGTGGGCAATTGGCCCGTCGGCGGCGCCAAGCACGCGGGCGGCGGCGGCGGCAGCGGTGCCGGCCAGAACACCGGCGCGCGGCATGGCGGCGGCGAGTTCGAAGGCCGCTGCCGCGACAAAGACAATCGCCGGATGCGCGCCGGCGGCAAGCAACGTGAGCAACATCCCGGCCTGGGCGATCAGAAAGGCGATGGCCTGGGCGCGGGCGGTCTGGCGGGTGCGGGCACGTTCGGCCGCAATCAGATCGGCCGTCGCCCGCTCGATCTGGCCGGTGATACGGTCCCCGGCGGCAAAGGCGCGGATTTCGCGCAGGCCGCTGGCGGCATCCAGCGTCGCGACACGCAACGCGGCCCCGGCTTCGACGACAATCTGGCCGGCCAGCAAGGA
>JACMOQ010000599.1 GCA_014377905.1 Acetobacteraceae bacterium
CAAATTGCGCAGTGTTGGCGGTGGTGGCGATACGGTATCCGCGCTGCGTCAGGCCGGGGTGATTGATCAGTTGAGCTACGTATCGTCGGCGGGCGGGGCGTTTCTGGAGTGGCTTGAAGGTAAGACCCTGCCGGGTGTGGCAGCGCTCGGCTAAACGGCAGGGATCGCTACATGCTCCGCAGTATAAACCCGGTCCGTCCGGAGGTTCCGTAACGTATCATCCGGTCACGAATTTGTCGAAAAAGGCTGGGTGGCAAAAGGCCGTAGTCGAAGCGCTCAGTGTCACGGGATAACGGACGAATATCTGGACCGGGCCAAACGAACTCATTGCCTTCGCTGACAACCACCCACGACCGCGCATCATCCAGGCCAAGGCGCTTCTTAGTGGCCAACGGAATTTCTACCGCTGTTTCTGCATGCGCCGGCGCGGAATGGCTGACCGGCGCGACAGTCACAACATGATGCCCGCCCTCATTGCGGACGGCGATAACAATCACGCAAGGTCGGTTTTTGGTGCCTTCTTCTCGTCCACGCTCGTGTTCTGACTGCCAGAGATAGGCGTAGGAAACGACAAGGCCCGGCTCAGGCGAGAGAATTGCCACAAATTCAGGTCAGCTCGGCGTCAAGGTGATTATGGCGCGGATCCATCTCGCTGGCGCCAATCGCTTGTAATTCGGAATCACTTAAGTCGTCGGTTTTGAAGACGCGGCGGTCGAGACGTTTCAAACGTTCATATTCCTCGACCGCCAGCACCACCAGGCGCCTACGGCCGTTGCGGGTGATCGACAGCGGCTGCTTGAGCGCCTCGTCCTGAAAGCGCCCAGGGTTCCGTTGGAACTCGGCGGCAGAGACGCTCATCATGTCCGTATGACCTTTAGTTTGCATAAGATACGTATCTTATGCTGCATTTAGATTGGGCGCCAGTGGATGGTTACGACTTTGCCCAATACCACCAATACCCGATTACCTCATGCAGCGCATAATACGACCGCTGCCAAGCCCCAGCCGAGGGAACGAACTCCCAAGCCGCCCAGGTCGGCACTTTCCGCCCCCGCGCCGGCATTGGCACCACGGCCAGCCCGGCGCGTTCGAACGCCAACCGGGATCGCGGCATGTGCCAGGACGTGGTCACCAGATAGACCGTCGTAATGCCGTCCGCCCGCAGCATCTCCGCCGAAAACTGGGCATTTTGCCAGGTGTCGAGCGACTTGCCTTCCACCCACCGCGGCGCGATCCGAAATTCATCGGCCATAATTCGCGCCATTGTCGTCGCAATCGGCGGCGTGCCTGACTTAAGCACCCCGCCACTCACCAGAACCGGCAGGTCGGTGCGCCGGGCCAGCACTACGCCGGCGCGCACCCGTTCGGTGGTGAAAGCGCCAATATCCTCGCCTTCCAGCACGCCCCCCGGCGGTCCATCGCGGCGCTCGGCCGATAGGATCACAATCGCCTGCGGCCGCAAGCCTGTCCGCGTAGAATTAGTATCGGCCATCCAGCCGTCCAACACCGGCGCGGTGATCGGTAGCGCCAGCACCACCAGCCCGACCAGCGACAAACCCGCCAGCCAGCGCCAGCGCAGCACAATACCCAACGCGAGCGGTAACAGCAGCGCGGTCGGCGGGATCAGCAGCATGTAGGCAATACCGGTGAGCATCCCTCGCCTCTAGCCGGTCCAGCGCCAATCGGCTAGGACAAACAATGTTCATCGAAACCGGCCATTTTGCCCTCATCCTGGCGCTGATGGTGGCCACGGCGCAGGCCATTCTGCCGCTGGTCGGTGCCGCACGGCGCGATGCCGGGCTGATGGGCGCCGGGACCTCGGCGGCAGTAATCCAGTTCGCGCTCGTCGGCCTCGCGATGCTGGCGCTAATGAACGCCTATGTGACGTCGGATTTCTCGGTTATCAACGTCATTGAAAACAGCCACACCGACAAGCCGTTGCTCTATAAAATTACCGGCGTGTGGGGCAACCACGAAGGTTCAATGCTGCTGTGGGTGTTTATGCTGGCGCTGTGCGGGGCGGCGGTGGCCGGGTTCGGGCGCAATCTGCCACCGACGTTGAAAGCACGGGTGCTGGCGGTGCAGGGGATGATCGGGTTGGGGTTTCTCGCCTTCATTCTGTTCACCTCCAACCCGTTTCTGCGCATACTGCCGGCGGCGGCCAACGGGCGTGGGCTAAACCCGGTGTTGCAGGACCCCGGCCTCGCCTTTCATCCGCCGTTTCTTTACCTTGGCTATGTCGGTTTTTCGGTGAGCTTTGCTTTTGCCGTCGCCGCGCTGATCGAAGGCCGGGTCGATGCCGCCTGGGCGCGTTGGGTTCGGCCGTGGGCGCTGGCATCGTGGTGCGCGCTGACGATTGGCATCGCGATGGGCAGTTGGTGGGCGTATTACACGCTCGGGTGGGGCGGCTGGTGGTTCTGGGACCCGGTGGAAAACGCCAGCCTGATGCCGTGGATATCCGGCACCGCGCTGATCCATTCAGCCATCGTCGTCGAAAAGCGCGACACGCTGAAAAGCTGGACGGTGCTGCTCGCCATTATCACCTTTGCGCTGTCGCTGACTGGCACGTTTCTGGTACGGTCGGGCGTGCTGTCCTCGGTGCACGCCTTCGCGGTCGATCCGGCACGAGGGTCGTTTATTCTCGGGCTGTTGGTGCTGACCATTGGCGGCTCGCTGGTGCTTTATGCGATCCGCGCGCCATCCTTGCGCGGTGGCGGGCTATTCGCCCCGATCTCGCGTGAAGGTGCGCTGGTGCTGAACAATCTGTTGCTCACGACGGCGGTGGCAACGGTGTTCCTCGGCACGCTGTATCCGCTGTTCCTCGATGCGGTTGACGGGCCGAAATTGTCGGTCGGGTTTCCGTTCTATAATGCGACCTTCACCCCGGTGATGGTGCCGGTGCTGTTGGCAATGGCGGTCGGGCCGATGCTGGCCTGGAAACGCGGTGATCTTTTGGCGGCGTTGCAACGGCTATGGCTGGCCTTCGCGGTCGCCGGCGCGGTGGTGCTGGTCGGGCTTTACGTGACCCAAGGCGGACCAATGCTGGCGGTGCTCGGCCTGGGCCTCGCCGCCTGGACGGCGATGGGGGTGCTGGTCGAATGGGCCGATCGCATCCGTTTGTTCCGCCTGCCGATTGCCGACAGCATCCGCCGCGCCATCCAATTGCCCCGCGCCGCGCATGGCATGTCGCTCGCCCATCTTGGCATCGCCATCACCGCCGCTGGTATTGCAGCGCAAGCGTGGGAGGTTGAGCGGATCGAAACCCTCAAGCCCGGCGACAGCCTGGTGGTCGCCGCCTACACGCTGCGGCTCGACAAAATCACCCGCGTCCAAGGCCCGAACTTCATCGCCGACGATGCCACCATCACCGTCCTGCATAACGGCGTGCCGGAAGGCGCGCTGCATCCGCAACGGCGGTTTTTCGCGCTGCAAAAGCAGACCACCGGGGAAACCGCGATCCGTAGCGGGCTGCTTTCCGATCTTTACGTCGCCCTCGGCGATGCGGACCCATCGGGCGCCTGGACGGTGCGGGCTTACTGGAAGCCGATGGTGTCGTGGATCTGGCTCGGCGGCCTGATCATGGCCGCGGGCGGGGTGGTGAGCCTTAGTGACCGGCGTTGGCGCGTCGGCGTGGCGGCGCGGCTGCGTATGGCGCGCGCCTGATGCGGCGTTGGCTCGCGGTGCTGCCGGTGGCGGCGTTCATTCTGCTCGCCGGCTATTTTGGTTACGCGCTGCGGCCGGATCACGATCCGCATGAACTGCCCTCGGCGCTGCTCGATCGCGAAATGCCGGCCTTCGCCTTGCCCGGCCTGACTGCCGCCAACCTGAAGGGCCAGGTCATGCTGGTCAACATCTTCGCGTCGTGGTGCGCGCCGTGCCGGGTCGAACACCCGTTGCTGATGCGGCTTGCCAAGGATGAAAAAGCCCCCCTCTACGGCATCGCCTACAAGGACAAGGACGCCGACAATGCCCGCTTCCTGGCCGAGCTGGGCAATCCGTTCATCGGCATCGGCTATGACCGCGATGGCCGCGTGGGAATCGATTTCGGGGTTTATGGCGTGCCGGAAACCTACCTCATCGATCGCGATGGCCGCATTCGCCAACGCTGGGTCGGGCCGCTGACGCCCGCGCGGGTCACGCGGGAAGTATTGCCGCTGCTGCGCCAGTTGCAAGCCAAATGAGAACGATTGCGGTCTTGCTAATGCTGTTATGGGCAGGCGTATCCAACGCGGTAGAGCCATCCGAGCGCCTCGCCGATCCGGCACTCGAAGCCCGCGCCCGCGTGGTCAGCCAGACCCTGCGCTGCCTGGTATGCCAGAACGAGTCGATCGACGAATCAAACGCAGACCTTGCCCGCGATCTGCGCCGCCTGCTGCGTGAACGCATTGCAGCCGGTGACAGCGACGACGCCGTACGCCAGTTCATGGTCACCCGCTACGGCAATTTCGTGCTGCTGCGTCCGCCGGTGATGGCATCTACATGGGTGCTGTGGTTTGGTGCGCCGATCGCTTTGCTGGGGGTGATTGCGGGCTTGTTGATCGTCCGCCGCCGCCCCGCCGCGCCGCCCCCGGCGCTGACCGCGCAGGAACAGGCCCGGCTTGCGACCCTGCTGGACCAACCCGAATGATCTGGATCGCCCCCGTGCTGCTGACCGCGCTCGTGCTGGTTGGCCTGCTGCTGCCATTGCGCCGGCGGGGGGCGGAAGGCCCGCCGCGCGCCGCCTACGATCAGGCGGTCTATCGCGATCAGTTGACTGAACTTGACCGCGATATCGCGCGCGGCCTGCTGGCCCCGTCCGAGGTCGCGGGCACGCGGCTTGAACTGCAACGCCGGCTGCTGGCAGTGGAAAACGACCCTGCTTCTTCGCCGCCGCAGCGGGTCAGCCGGTCCCATGCGGTGGTTCTTGCCGTGATGGTCACCGCCAGCGCGGCAGGGGTTTATCTGACCATCGGCGCCCCCGGCCTGCCCGACATGCCTTACGCAAGCCGCCAGGCACCGGGTGGCGATGACCCGCAGAAGTTGGCCGAGTTGGCCGACGCGCTCGAAGCGCGGCTGCAGGGCAGCGCCGGCAATGTCGAAGGCTGGATGTTGCTCGGTCGCACCGCCGCCGGGTTGGGCCAATGGCCGCGCGCCACCAACGCCTATCTCCAGGCGATGCTGCGCGGGGCGCCGGGGGCCGCCCCGATCGCGGCCTATGGGGAGGCTTTGGCGATGCAGGCGCAGGGTGTGGTGACGCCGGCCGCCAGGCAGGCCTTTGTGACCGCGCTCGCCACCGAACCCGGCTTTCCAATCGCGCGGTATTATCTGGCCCTCGCCGATGCTCAGGCCGGCGACGCGAAGGCTGCAATTGCCGGTTGGCTGGCGTTAGCCGCCGAGTTGCCGGAAAGCGCCGAGGCGCGCGGGGTGCTCGCCCAACGCATTGCCGAAACCGCTGCCGCCGCCAAATTGCCAGTTCCCAAGCTGCCGCCGGGCGCGAAATAGCTTGGCGCTGCATCCGGTCCATCGCATGTGGCGGATGCTGCCGGCGCGACCAAGACGCTGGCTGTTCGCCCAAGGCACCGCCGCAATGGCACCGAAGCCGGATCGCCATCCCCCCAAAGCCTCGCACGGGATCGCGGTGGCCGGTGAACTCAGCCGCCCAACCGGGTTGGGGGAGGGGGCGCGGCTGATGCGCGCGGCGCTCGACCAACTCGGCATCGCCAATTGGGGCCAGGATGTCGGGGACCGTCTGCCGGGCGGGCAAGATGGACGCCACAAGCTCGAAATGCCGCCACCAGGCGCGCCGATCGTGCTGCACGAAAACCCGCCATCCTTGCCGTGGGCGTTGCTGCGCCTGCCGCGCGACCTCATCCGCGGGCGCCATGTTGTTGGCTATTGGGCGTGGGAGTTGCCGGTCGCACCGCCATCCTGGCGCGCGGGGCTGCGGTTTGTGCACACAGTCTGGGTCCCGAGCCACTTCACTGCCGACGCCCTGCGCCCGATGCTGCCTGCCGATGGGCGGATCGCGTTGCATGTGGTGCCGCATCCGGTTGCCGCTGCCCCGCCCGTGCCGTCGGCCATGGACCGAACTGGCTTCGGCTTGCCCGTGGACGCGGTGATCGTGCTGGTCTCGGCGTCGCTCGCGTCGAGTTTCACCCGCAAGAACCCCCTCGCCGCGATTGCCGCCTTTCGGGCGGCCTTCGGCGATCGCTCGGATCGGCTGCTGCTGCTCAAGCTCAACCATGCCGACCATTTCCCCGACGATCTTGCCGCCGTGCAGGCAGCCGTGGCGGGGGCGGCGAATATCCGCATTGAAACCCGCATGCTGCCCCATGCGGATCGCCACGCAATGACCGCCTGCGCCGATATCCTGCTGTCATTGCATCGCAGCGAAGGTTGCGGTCTGGTATTGGCCGAGGCGATGCTGTTGGGGGTTCCGGTGGTGGCAACTGGCTGGTCGGGCAATATGGATTTCATGGATGCCACCAGCGCCGCGCTGGTCGATTTCGCCCTGGTGCTAGCGCGCGATCCGCGCGGCGTGATGCAGGTGCCCGGCGCGCAATGGGCAGAACCCGATATTGCCAGCGCGGCCGCCCAGTTGCGCCGATTGGCGGATGATGTCGACGCACGGCGTACTCTCGGTGCCCGGGGTGCCGCGATGGCCCGCGCAAGGTTGGGATCGGCGCCGCTGGCCGCGGCAATCCAGGCACTCGGCTTATGAAAATTCTGATCTGGCAGTGGGGCCGGTTTGGCGGCGGCCCCCGGGTGGCGGTCGAACTTGCGACCGCGCTGCGCGCCCAGCCGGGATATGAGGTGGTTTTGTCCCTGGCGCGAGGTGCCGAAATCCGCGCCACCACCCCAGGCGATTGGCCGGTAAAAACCTATGCCGGCCGTGTTGGCTTCATATGGCGGGTGGCGACGCTGGGGCCGATGCTGTTGGGCCTGATCTGGCGGCTGCGGCAGATACGACCCGATTTCGCGATCTGCGCCATGCCAGGACTGCTCGATCTGGTAATGGCGGCGGCCTTGCGCCTGTGCGGCATCCGTTTTGCAGTCGTGATGCACGATGCCAGCCCCCATCCTGGCGACCGCTTTCCCCTTCAATTCTGGCTCCACATTCTGCTGACCCGTCAGGCGGAGATGGTGATCGTGCTCAGCCGCCATGTCGGCCACCAATTGCCGGCGCGCCAACGGATTATCAATTTGATCCACCCCCCGTTTGCGCCACGTCCGTTGCCGCCGCCCGGCGCCCATGGCGGGCCATACCGGGTGCTGTTTGTCGGTCGGTTGCTGTCGTACAAGGGGCTCGACCTGCTGGCCGACGCGCTGGAATGGCAAGGCCCGCGCCCGGATATGGAATTGCGCGTCGTCGGGTACGGGGCGCCATCTTCGGTGCTGGATCGCCTGGCCGCGCTCCCCGGCGTGACGGTGGAAAATCGCTGGGTCCCGGAAGCCGAATTTGATGATTTGCTCGGCTGGGCCGACGCGGTGATCCTGCCTTATCTAGAAGCCAGCCAAAGCGGCGTTGCCGCCGCCGCGCTCAGCTCTGGCCGCCGTGTGTTGGGCACTTTGGTGGGCGGGCTGACCGAACAATTGGCGCATGATCCGGCCGCCGAGCTTTGCGCTCCCACCCCGGTCGCGTTGGCAAATGCGCTCCGCGACCTGCTCGATCATCGCCGTTTCGTACCCCTGCCGCCGCGCCCGGACCCGCAGGCGGCGTGGCGGATGGCGATTGCGCGGCTTGTCGAGGCCCTGCCCCGCTTGTGATTTCCCGCCGTCCGTGATGCGATAGCTGCAATCACGAACCGGAGGCCGCGCAATGAAAGTCACCACATCCGTCCCCTATAAGGATTGGCGCGCCATCGCGCCCGCGGCCGCGGCTGCGGAAGCCGAGGGCTTCGAAGGCCTGACCTGCCCCGAACTCGCCAACGATCCGTTTGCGCCCTTGGCAATTGCCGCGCTGGCGACCGAGAAAGTCCAACTCGCCACATCCGTCGCGATTTCGTTTCCGCGCAGCCCGATGATCACCGCCCAGCAGGCCTGGGATTTGAACCTGCATTCGCGCGGCCGTTTCGTGTTGGGCCTCGGCACCCAGGTGCGCGCCCATAATGAACGCCGGTTCAGCGTGCCGTGGGTGCATCCGGCGCCGCGCATGGTGGAATATGTCCAGGCGATCCGCGCTATCCATCGCACCTGGGAGTATGGCGAGAAGCTCGATTTCCAGGGCAAGTTCTACACTTTCACCCTGATGACGCCAGAGTTTTCCCCCAAGCCCTGCGGCCTGCCGATGCTGCCGATCATGATCGCAGCCGTCGGCCCGGAAATGCAGAAAGCTGCCGCCCGCCATTGCGACGGGGTGCGCCTGCACGGCTTTGCAACGCGCAAATACGTTACCGATGTGGTCCGCCCGCTGCTGGAAACCGAACTGACCAAGGCCGGCAAAACCTTCGCCAATTTCGAGGTCACCGGCGGCGGTTTCATCGCCACTGGCCCCGATCAGGCAACGGTTGACGCGGCGGCAGAAAAGCTGCGCTACCGGGTGGCGTTCTATGGCTCGACCCCCGCCTATCGCGGCGTGTTCGACATCCATGGCGTGACCGAGCTCGGCGTGCAGCTCAACCAGGCAACACGGCGCGGCGCGTGGAGCGAACTGGCGGCGATGGTGTCGGACGAAGTGCTCGATCTGTTCGCCGTCCGCGCCACCTATGACAAACTGCCCGACGCCGTCGCCAAGCGCTTCGGCGGCCTCGCAGACACGGTCGGTATCGAATTCCAGCCGGGTGATGACGCCAAAACCAAGC
The DNA here is from genome assembly GCA_014377905.1 of Acetobacteraceae bacterium. GTDB lineage: Bacteria > Pseudomonadota > Alphaproteobacteria > Acetobacterales > Acetobacteraceae > CAITOL01. The sequence goes on from JACMOQ010000599.1 coordinate 8,781, forward strand.
GCTGGGTGATCGACGGGCTGAAGGAAATCCCGAGCGCGTTTCAGGACTTCAAGACGGCATAA
>JACMOQ010000600.1 GCA_014377905.1 Acetobacteraceae bacterium
CACACCATTCGCCTGTCGGTGCGCGAACATGGCTATGGCTTTGACGCCATTCACGCCCATCGTCTGGCCGCCGCTGCCGGCCCCGGCAGCATCAAACAAGGCCGGGTGCGGCTCGACATTCTGACGCTCGGGCATGGTTTCGCCACGGTCAATCTGGCCTTCAAAGCCCGTGACCCCGCCCTGATCGGACGCCAGAGCCAGGCGTGGGCACGTTTCCCCGACCAAGGCTGGAGGGTGCTGTCAGCCCATGTTTCGTCCGTCGATGGCTCGACATTGGCGCCGGACTAATCAAGTCCGGCGGAATGCTGTCCCTCACCCATGTCTCGCGCCGCTTTGCCAACGGGGTGGAGGCATTGGCCGATGTCTCGCTCGATATCGCCGCCGGTGATTTTGTCGCCCTGCTCGGCCCGTCCGGCTGCGGAAAGTCTACCCTGCTGCGCTTGATCGCTGGATTGGATGTGCCCGATTGCGGCAGTTTGGCATGGCAGGATGGGCCACCGAGGCCGGGAATGCTGGGCTATGTGTTCCAGGATGCGACCTTGTTGCCTTGGGCGAGTGCGGCCGAGAACGTCTTTCTGCCGCTGCGGCTTCGCGGCCTGGCCTGGTCCGAGGCCGGGCCGCGCGTGGCGGCAGCCCTGGTGCAGGTCGGACTCGATGGTTTCGCCGACGCCCGGCCCCATGAATTGTCGGGCGGCATGCGCATGCGGGTTTCCATCGCCCGTGCGCTGGTGACCCGCCCGCGTGTCCTGCTGATGGACGAACCCTTTGCCGCCCTTGATGAATTCACCCGGCACAAACTGCAGGAGGATTTGCTGTCGCTTTGGCGTGACCTCGGCTGCACCATCCTGTTCGTGACCCATTCGCTTTACGAGGCCGCGTTTCTCGCCCGGCGCATTGTGCTGATGTCGCCCCGGCCCGGTCGCATCGTGCACGACATCGCCTCGATGGTGCCGAGCGGTGCCGAGGCCCGGCTCGACCCGAGCTATGCCACGCTGGTTGCCGACATCACCCGCCATCTGCGGAATGCGGCATGAACCCTGGGTCACGCCTCGCGCCGCTGGTGTTTTTCGCCGCGATGTTGATGGCCTGGGAGGCGTTGGTGCGTGTGACCAACGTGCCGAGCTATCTGGTGCCGGGGCCATGGGCGATCGGACAGGCGTTCCTTGGTGCCCCCTGGGTATTGCTCGGCGCGCTGGCGTCAACCCTGGTGGTAACCGCGGTGGCGTTGCTGGTTTCGGCGGTGGTTGGTGTGGCACTTGCTGTTGCGATGGCCGCCAGCCCCTGGGCGCGGGCGGTCATCCAACCCTGGGCTGTGGTTTTGCAGGTGACCCCGATCGTGGCGATCGCACCACTTATCATCATCTGGGTGGGAGATCCGTTTGCGGCGTTGGTGGTGTGCGCGGTAATCGTGGCGTTTTTCCCGATCTTTTCCAACACCGCCATCGGGTTGGGCGCCGCACCGGCCGATTTGCTCGATCTGTTCCGCCTCAATGGCGCCGGCACATGGGACACGGTCCGCCTGCTTCGCCTGCCCGCCGCCTTGCCGTATTTCCTCGCCGGGCTGCGCGTCTCCGGCGGTCTGTCGCTGGTGGGCGCGGTGGTGGCCGAGTTTGTCGCGGGGTCCGGTGGATTTGCCTCCGGCCTTGCCTATCGCATCCTTGAAGCTGGCTACCGGCTGCAAATTCCGCGCATGTTCGCAGCCCTGGTATTGTTGTCGCTGGCCGGCCTCGCCATCAACACCGCCCTCGCCGGGCTTGCCCGCGTGCTGCTGGCCCGCTACGGGAACGCACCTGAGATGAGGGCCCGATGACCAAGACCAAGACAATGACCGACGCCCAACGTGCTTATGAAACCAAGCGCGCCGCCAAAGCAGGGATGAGCCTTGAAAAGCACCTCGCCATCAAAGCGCGGGAGCAGCAGGCGGTCGAACGTGCCAAGGCGCCGCCGCCGAAGCCGGAAGCCCCGAAAAAGCCAGGCTTCTTCGGCCGGGTTCTGGAGAAGCTGCAAAAGCCGATTTGACCGCGATGCGTGCGGTTCACGCCGATTGGAGCGTCGATCCGCGCAAACGCTGGATGGCAATTGCCAATCCGGCCGGTGCGGGGTGGCGTCTGGATGCGCCCGAACCGGTGGGCGATGTCACCACCTTGTTCGCCCGCTTGCAGGACGGCGTGCGAACCGTCGCCCTGGGGGTCGATTTGCCGCTCGGCCTGCCGCGGGCCTTCGTCGCCCGCCATTGCGACCAGCATGGCTTCGTCGCATTTCTTCACGACCTTACCCGCCATCCCGGCTTCTTCGAGGTTTGCGCTGACCTATCCGACCTGTCGTCTTCGCGCCCGTTCTACCCGATGCGCGGTGTCAAGGGCATGACCCGGGTGAGCCATGCGACTGCCCTGGGACTTCTGCATGCGGATGACTTATCCCGCGATTGCGACCGTGCGACAGCCGAACGGCCAGCCGGTTGCCCATTGTTTTGGACCCTCGGCGCCAACCAAACCGGCAAGGCCGCCATCGCCGCATGGCGCGACCTGCTGCTGCCCGCAATCGCCACCGCCCATGTGCCGCGCCTTTGGCCGTTCGAGGGCGATTTCCTGAAGATGCTGGACCGGGGCGGGATTGTCATCGCCGAAACCTATCCCGCCGAGGCCCTGCGCCAGCTTGGTTTGTGCCTTCACGGCAGCAAGCGCCGGCAGTCGGACCGGATCGCGCTCGCCCCAGCCTTGCTTGACGTTGTGGACCGGCTCGCGATCACCCCAAGCCCCGCATTTCTCGCCGCGCTCAGCCAAGGCTTTGGCGCGGATGCCGCCGGTGAGGACCGCCTCGACTGCGTGCTCGGCGTGCTGGCGGTGATTAACGTTTTGGCCGGCCATCGGCCCGATGGGGTTCCCGATGATCCCTGGTTGCGCTATTGGGAAGGCTGGGTGCTCGGGCAAACCGCGCGGCCGCAGCCTCGACAGACCAACCTCTCCCCCTATAGCTTCCCTCCAACTTATCGGGGGCAGGATGATGCTGGCACAGGCAGTGGATTTTCGGGCTGAGGCGGATGCGCTCCATGCGCTGCTCGCCAGGCTTTCCGACGCGGATTGGAACCGGGCAACGGCATTCAAATCCTGGACCATCAACGATGTTGTCCAGCATCTGCACTGGTCCGATCTGATGGCGGCATCCTCGGTCGCCGGTCCGGACCACTTCGCCCGTTTCCGCGCCGAGATCAAAACCCTCCGCGACCAGGGCATGACCGGCGTGGAGGCAACGCGGCGCAAGCTCGGCGACCTTACCGGCAAAGCGCTTGGCGCACGCTGGTATGCAACCATGGCCGATCTTTGCGACAAACTATCGGCGATGGCCCCCGATACGCGGCTGAAATGGGCCGGCCCCGATATGGGCGTGAAGATGTTCGCGACCGCGCGGCAGATGGAAACCTGGGCGCATGGCCAGGAAGTCTACGATCTCCTCGGCGTGGAGCGCGAGCCGACCGCCCGTTTGCGCAACATCGCCGAAATCGGCGTGCGCACCTACGGCTGGACCTTCGTCAATCGCGGCATGGAATTGCCCGGCCCGGCGCCATCGGTGCGACTGTCGGGACCAGCCGGCGCAACCTGGGAATGGCATGACCATACACCGGAAAACTGCATCACCGGCGATGCAGTCGCGTTCTGCCAAGTGGTGACCCAGGTCCGAAACATTGCCGACACCAACCTTAGCGTCACCGGTGCCCCGGCGATCGCATGGATGGAAATCGCGCAGTGCTTCGCCGGCTCCCCCGAAGCCCCGCCAGCCCCCGGCACCAGGGCGCCGAAGGCATGACCAGCGCCGCCGAAGTTCTGGTTGCCTTTCTCGCCGCCAATGGCGTCACCCGCGCATTCTGCGTGCCTGGCGAAAGCTATGTCGCGGTGCTCGATGCGCTGCATGCCCATCCGGTCATTGATCTGGTGACCTGCAGGCACGAAAGCGGCGCCGGCTTTATGGCATTGGCCGATGCACGGCTGACCGGTGTGCCCGGCGTGGCCTTGGTCAGCCGAGGCCCCGGCGCGTGCAACGCCGCGATTGCCGTCCACACCGCGCAACAGGACAGTGTGCCCCTGCTGTTGATAGTCGGACAGGTCGAGGCCCGCGACCTTCGTGCCCGGGCATTCCAGGAAATCGACTACTCCCGCATGTTCGACGGGGTGGCAAAGTTTGTCGGCGAGGCCACCCGGCCTGAACAGGTCCCCGAACTGGTCGCCCGCGCGTGGGCGGCGATGTTGACCGGCATTCCAGGGCCGGCGGTGCTGTCCCTGCCGGAAGATGTGCTGGCCGCCATTTGCAACCTGCCAGTGCCAACCCCGGTGATTGCCAGCGATGCCGCACCATCCCCCCAAGCCGCCGATGCCCTGGCCGCGATGCTGCGTGCCGCCGAGCGCCCAGTGGTGATCGCCGGCGGTGATTTCGATCGGCCGGGAGGGCGGGAGGCGTTGCTGGAATTTGCCGAGCGTTGGCAAATCCCGGTTGCCGTCAGTTTCCGGCGCCAGGATTTGTTTCCAAACGCGCATCCGCTTTATGCCGGCGACATGGGGCTGTCCAATCCGCCCGCCCAACGCGCGGCCTTTGCCCGCGCTGATCTGGTGCTGGCGTTGGGCACCAGGCTTGGCGACATCACCAGCCAGGGCTATTCGTTTCCCGCTCCGGGTCAGCGAACCGTCCATGTCTGCGCCGATGCGTCCTGGCTGGGCTGGCGTTTCCCGACCGAGTTAGCGCTCGCCGCCCACGCAATGCCGACAGTTGCAGCCCTGGCGTCCCGCAACGCCGGTGCCCCCGCCGGTCGCGCGGCGTGGTGCGCCCAATTGCGCGGACTGCA
>JACMOQ010000601.1 GCA_014377905.1 Acetobacteraceae bacterium
CGGCTGATCAAGGGCGGTGGCGCGCGGGTCGATGATATCGCGATCGGTGATGAAGCCACAATTATTGCAGTGGAGGCGTTGGTGAGTGGCATCAAGCTGTCATCAGGCAGGAAACATCATCGGCTGGTGCGGGCGAGATAACATTTTACCGATGGTTGCCTTCCACCCCGCCCTGATGGTGTGATGAAGCCATTAAGGGAGGCTCCGAACAAATGACCCGTCCGTTCGCAAATTTGCGCGTGCTCGACTTCGCCACCACCATTGCCGGCCCTTATTGCGCCCGGCTGCTCGCGGATGGTGGCGCCGAGGTCATCAAGATCGAATCCGCCGAGGGCGAGCTGATGCTCAACCGTCCGCCGTATCGCAATGGCGCCAGCACCGCCTACGGCCAGCTCAATGCCGGCAAGCGTAGCTTGGTGCTTGATCTGAAAAATCCGGCATCGGTCGACGTCGTCAAGAAACTGGTGGCCAAGGCCGATATCCTGGTGGAAAATTTCCGTCCTGGCGTAATGAAACGCTTCGGGTTGAGCTACGATGTTCTGGCGGCGATCAATCCCGAGCTGATCTACACGGCGATTTCCGGCTATGGCCAAACTGGCCCCTCGGCTGGCCTGGCGGCCTATGCGCCGGCGGTGCATGCCTCGGCAGGTTTCGATCTCACCCATTTGAGCTTCCAGGCAGGCCGCACCCGGCCGGATAATTGCGGCATCTACGTCGCTGATATCCTGACTGGAACCTATGCCTATGGTGCGACCGTTACCGCATTGGTGCAGCGCGGGGTGACTGGACGCGGGCAGATGGTCGATGTGTCGATGCTCGAATCAATGCTCGCGCTCACCCTGGGGGAGGTTCAGGCCGCGCAGTTCCCGGTCCCCCCGCCGGGCCGGCCAATGTTCGGACCTGTTGCCACTTCGGATGGTTTTATCATGCCGGCGATCGCGTCCGAGCGATCCTTCCAAAACGTCGCCGCCGCTGCGGGTCGGCCAGATTGGGTCGCCGATCCGCGTTTTGCGCTCTTCGCTGATCGACGAGATAATTGGGGGCATTTCGTTGACGAACTGGAAGCATGGTCCACTAAGCTGACGACCGCCGAGGTTGAGGCCGCACTGAACGCCGCCGGCGTGCCGTGCTCGGTCTATCGCACCGTTGCCGAAGCCTTGCAGGACCCACAACTCGTCCATCGCGGCGCGCTGGCAACCGTGAACGACGCTGGCGGCAGCTTTAAGGTGATGAACCCGCCCTACCGGTTGTCGGACGCCGACACCAGCGTGCAGGGCTTTGCGTCTGCGCTCGGGGAACACAGTCGCGAGGTTCTGGCCGAGGCAGGCTTCAGCCCGGCGGAGATCGATACGCTGATCTCCACCGGTGCTGCGGCGTAACTATTCACTGATCACCTCGCCCTGCGGGATCCACGCCCGACCGTCAAAGCGCACCAGGCGCAGTTGGCGGATCGGGTAGTAGTTTTCGGGCGAGGTTTTGATGCGAATGCCCGGCTGCAATAACGGCAATTCGAAATCGAGCGATGCTGCCTGCTTAAGGATGTTGGCGCGGGTGAGATCGTTGCCGCATTGCTTCAGCACCTGCACCAGGGTCTGGGCGGAGGTGTAGCCATAGGCGTTGTTGAGATCGGTCGCGTCCCCATCGGGATAGTATTTCTTCATCCAGGCCTGGAACGCCTGGAACCCCGGATCGGCCGCCCATTGCGGATCCGTCGGGTCCTTCAAATAAGAACTGGTGAAAATTCCGACTGATTTTTCGAGGCCAGCGGGCGCCAGGCCCGATGATACCGACGATCCGACATTTGCCATGAAATAGAGCGGCTTCCAGCCCATCTCATAAACCTTGCGGATAGTCATTGCGGCGAATTTGGGAATGCCGGTGGCGAAGAATACGTCGGCGCCGGAATTCTTCAGCGAGACGAGTTGTGAATCGACAGTCGGGTCGGTGACTTCATAGGTCGCGGTCGCCACGATCATCTTGTCGGCCTTGTCGCCGAGGCCCTGGCGAAAGCCCTTGTAGTAATCCTTACCGCTGTCATCGTTCTGGTACAAAACAGCGATCTTGCCGTTTGGCTTGGTTTGCAGCGCATATTTTGCGTAGACATTCCCCTCGGTCTGATAGGTCGGCTGCCAGCCCATCGTCCACGGAAAATGGCCTGGGTCACCGAACTGGGTGGCGCCAGTGGCGACGAAAATCTGCGGCACTTTCCTGTCGTTCAAATAGCGCCGGGTCGCCATCACCGGTGGTGTACCGAGCTGCTGGAAAATGAACGATACTTCGTCCTGCTCCACCAGGCGGCGGGTCATTTCCAAGGTCTTGGGCGGCTGATAGCCGTCGTCGAGGCTGATCAGGTTGATCTTGCGGCCGTTCACCCCACCCTGCTCGTTGATCATCTTCACATAAGCCAGTTGCGCCCGCCCGATCGTGCCATAGGACGAGGCGGGGCCAGAATACGGCATGGTCTGGCCGACCTTGATCTCGGTCGCCGACACGCCGGGCATGGTCTGCGCGCGGGCAATGGCGGGGGCGGCAAGAACGGCGCCGGCGGTAAGCAGATGGCGACGGGATAGCAGCATGGTCGGTTTCCTCCGAGTTTATCCATGGGCGATACGTGGCGAAACCAAGGAAGGCAAGAGCAGGGGCAGGCCTTCTCTATTTGCACAAAAAAAGCACGCTTTGCGCAACCGGCCGGATCGGCGTTTACTCTTTCCCAAACGGGGAGAACTGGCATGATCGATGGAGCACAATTCGACTATATCGTAGTGGGTGCGGGATCAGCCGGGGCAGCGCTGGCGGCGCGGTTGACCGAGACTTCCTCCAACAAGGTGCTGCTGCTCGAAGCCGGCAAAGCAAGCCATCCCTACACACGTTTCCCGATCAGCTTTGGGCTGTTGTTGGACAATCCAGCGGCCAATTGGCGCTATCGGTCCGAGCCCGAGCCCGGCACCAAAAGCCGCGAAATCCCAGTGCCGCGCGGCAAGGTGCTCGGCGGGTCGAGCGCGATCAACGGATTAGTTTACGTGCGTGGCCAGCCGCTCGATTTCAACACTTGGGCGCAGATGGGCAATCGCGGCTGGACCTGGGACGATGTTGCCCCGGTATTTCGCCGAATGGAGGATTACAAGGGTGGATCGGCGAACGGGCGCGGGGTTGGCGGACCGCTGAAGGTCCAGGAAGTGCCGGACCAGAACAAGCTTTATGACGCCTGGTTTGCTGCGGCCAAGGCCGCCGGGTTCAAGCATAATCCCGATTATAACAGCGAAGATCAGGAAGGCGTGGTCAAAACCCAGACCACCATTAGCAAGGGGGTTCGCCAGTCAACGGCGGAAGTTTACCTGAAGCCGGCCATGGGTCGCCCTAACCTTACAATTGTCACCGAGGCCGCAACCCGGAAAGTGGTGCTGGAGGGGAAAAAATGCGTCGGCGTGGTCTATGAACGCCACGGCCAGACCGTGACCGTCCGGGCCGGCAAGGAAGTGATCCTATGCGCCGGTGCAGTGGCGACGCCGCAATTGCTCGAACTGTCCGGCATTGGCCGTCCGGATATTCTCGAACAATTCGGCATCCCGGTTTTGCACGCGCTACAGGCGGTGGGTGAGAATTTCCGCGACCATCTCAATGCCCGCATCCAGTGGAAAATCTCCGCTGCCAGCGGGTCTTACAATAATCGCGCCCGTGGATTGGGGCTGGTGGGCGAAGCCTTCCGCTATATCTTCCAGCGCGGCGGCTTCTTCAGCCTGCCGTCGGCGCCTGTGCTCGCTTTTTTGCGCACTAGACCGGAACTCGAAACACCGGACATTCAAATGCATATGGTGCCCTATGCGATCAAGAACCCTAAGAAGCGTCAGGTCCATGATTTCCCTGGAATGACCGTCTCGGTCTACCAATTGCGCCCGGAAAGCCTGGGATCGATCCATATCCGGTCTGCCGATCCCAATGCCCAGCCGGCGATCAAGTTCAACTTCCTGCACGATCCGATCGATCAGGCGGCGATGGTTGAAGGCGTTAAGCTGATCCGCAAGATTATCAATGCGGGACCAATGGACGGTATCCGCGGCGAGGAATGGTCGCCGGGCGTCAAAGTGTCGACCGATGCCGAAATTCTCGATTACATCAGGGGGGCGGCCGAAACCGCCTATCATCCGATCGGCACCTGCCGGATGGGTCAGGGGCCGAATACGGTGGTCGATGACCGGCTGCGGGTGCATGGGATTGAAGGATTGAGGATTGCAGACGCCTCGATTTTTCCAACGATGCCGTCGGGCAATACCAACGCGCCGTCGATCATGGTTGGGGAGCGCGCGGCCGACTTCATCATGGGTCGGTAGAACGCCGCTACTCGTTTGGTGCCACGGGTTTTGCTGCCCGGGTCGGCACCCGGCAGTCGCGTGCCACCTTGTCGTTCCAGCTTGCGCAATGCCCATTGGCCTTGCGGCACCCCGGCCCGCCGCGGGTGCCGCAGCCGCGATGGATCGGGTCGTCATAGACTACGCAGTCGGGCGGAGCGGAGATGCAGCTTGTCGGCCCATCGCCGGCCGCACCGCCACCGGGGCGGGCGGCAGGTTGGGCGACGGCCTGCGTAGCAAAGGCCAGCAGGAGCAGCACCGCCCGGATCATGCGCCAGGTTCTGGCAGTCGCATCCAACTGGGGGGGGTGGCCCGCATCCTCGTGTCGCCAGCAGTTAACTCCGCGCCCATCGCATCGAGCCTTAACACTGCCAAGCCCACTGCACCTCGACCGGACCGCATGATGCCAACATCAACACCACTTCGCAGGATTGGCGTGCCAGGCGCAGGCAATTCGCCATCAACTGTAACGCGCACCAGCCGCCGCTTGAGCAATCCGCGATATTTGGTCCGTGCAGTCAGTTCCTGCCCCATATAGCAGCCCTTGGTCCAGGAAATACCGGAAAGTTCGTCATAGCCGGCTTCGAGCAGCACGGTCTTTTCCGCTTCCAGGTCCTTCGAGCCATCGGGCACACCGAGCGCTAGACGATGCGCGTCCCAATCATCGGTGGTTGCCGTGGCCGCCTTGCCCGGCGCTGCGATCATTCGCCAGCCCAATGTCTCCAACCGCGGGTCCAGGCTGGCGCCGACAGGCGGCAGTCCGCCCCAGCCGACATAGACCGCCATGCTTGCCGATAAATCCACGAGCGCCACCTTCATCCGCAGCCTGAACCGCGATAATTTCTGCAGGAGCATCGCGATTTGACCTGCCTCGGCGTCGATCAACAGTCGATCAGGTTCGGCGAAAATGAAAAAATCCGCGAGCCATTTTCCTTGCGGCGTCAGGAACGCCGCAAAAACCGGATGCCCAGGTGCGGCGTGCTCCACATCGTTCGAGACTAGCCCCTGCAGGAAGCTAACCCGATCGAGCCCGGTTACCTCGATGATCCCCCTGGCGAGCAATTCTGCCATTTTTGCCATTGCTTAGATTTGGTTATTGCGCGGGTTTGTGCAAGTACCAAGTGCAGAACGGGAGCGCCCACGTCATGGCCACACATTTCGACCTGCTGATCAAAGGTGGCATCTGTCAACTGCCATGGGGCGCGGTTACGACCGATATCGGCGTCCTCCACGGACGCATTGCGATGATTGGCCCAACTGGCAGGTGCAGTGCCGATCACATCATCGATGCCAGCCACCTGCATATTCTGCCCGGTCTGATCGATCCGCATGTCCATTTGCGAGATCCCGGCGATGCGAGCATCGAGTCGATCCCGACCGGCACCAAAGCTGCTGTCTTGGGCGGTCTGACGGCGGTGTTTGATATGCCCAACACAACGCCGGCGATCACCAACGCCGAGACCTTGGCCTGGAAGCAGGGCTATGCGGCGCGTGAAGCCTGGTGCGACATGGGGCTTTATCTCGGCGGCACCCGCGCCAATACGCCGGACCTCGCGGCCCTGGAACTGGCAGCCGGCGTATGCGCGGTGAAGGTCTTCGCGGGGTCATCGACCGGCGATCTGATGATCGAGGACGATGCCAGTCTGGAAAAGGTCATGCTGAGTGGCCGGCGCCGCATCGCCTATCATTCGGAAGACGAATACCGCTTGCAGGACAGGAAGACGCTATTTAAATCCGGCGATCCCTACCGTATGCATATGGAATGGCGGGATGAGGAATGCGCATTCCTCGGCACTCGGCGGCTGATGGCGTTGGCCCGCAAGACAGGCCGATCAGCGCATATCTTGCATGTCTCAACCACGCAGGAGCTCGATTACCTTAAGGATTTCCGCGACATTGCCACGATCGAGGTGCTGGTCAATCACCTCACCCAGATCGCCCCGGATGTCTACGAGCGCCTGCAAGGTTTTGGGGTAATGAACCCGCCGATCCGGGGACGCGTGCATTACGATGCCGCTTGGGCCGCGATTGCCGATGGCACGGTCGATACCATTGGGTCCGATCACGCGCCCCACCCCTATGCTGCCAAGCTAAAGCCATGGCCGGACTGTCCGGCTGGCCTCACCGGGGTTCAAACCCTGGTGCCAGTGATGTTGGATCATGTGAATGCCGGGCGGTTGAGTCTGGCGCGAATGGTCGATCTGATGGCGGCGGGCCCGGCGCGGGTTTACGGCGCCGTCAACAAAGGGCGGATTGCGGCTGGGTATGATGCCGATTTCACTCTGGTTGACCTAAAGAAGCAGCGCCGGATCAGCAATGACTGGATTGTGACGCCGGCGGGCTGGACGCCGTTCGATGGTATGGATGTGACCGGGTGGCCGGTGGGCACGATTGTGCGTGGGCATCAGGTGATGCGCGATGACGAGGTTCTTGGCCAACCCATCGGCCAGCTTGTGACGTTCAGGTGAACGTTTTTCATCAGATTTTTTGAACTCTGGCTGCCGAGGCAGCTTAGGGGTCAATTCGGATGGCTGAAAGTCAGGTTTACTGCTTGGCCAATGCAACCGCTTGATCCAGATCGCAATAAAGATCGTCAACCGATTCAATTCCGACCGACAGGCGCAGCAGGTCGGGCGGACATGGCGATCCTGCCCCTTCGATTGATGCGCGATGTTCGATCAGGCTTTCGACCCCACCCAGCGATGTTGCGCGCTTCCAGAGCCGCACGTTGGCGGCAGCCTTCACCGCGGCAGCCTCGCCGCCGCGCAGTCTGATCGACAGCATGCCACCGTAGCCGCCGTGCATCTGACGTTTGGCGAGGGAATGTTGCGGATGTGTCGGCAGTCCCGGATAAAGGACTTCGGCCACCCCGGCATGGTTGGAAAACCGCAGCGCAAGCTCCATCGCGCCCGCGGAAGCTGCGACGACCCGTAGCGGCAGTGTCCGCATACCACGTATTAACAAATAGGCTTCGAGTGGGCCAAGGATCTGGCCAAAATTTCGCCTCACTCGCTCGATGCGGGTCCAAAATTCATCGAGATGCGCCGTCGCGAGGGCGCCGGCAATGACGTCTGAATGCCCGTTGAGATATTTGGTTGCCGAGTGCATCACAATATCCGCGCCCAACGCCAGCGGTTGGGTCAGCATTGGGGTGGCACATGTCGAATCAACAGCGAGCTTTGCGCCGGCCTCGTGGGCAATGGCGGCAATGGCTGCAATGTCGGACACCGTCCACATCGGGTTGGAGGGCGTCTCCAGCCAGATCAATTTTGTCTCGCCAGGCCGGATGGCTGCCCGCAACCCCGTCAAATCGGTGGTGTCCACCAGTTCAACCTTGAGGCCCCATTCCACGGCATCATTGATCAACCAGTTGCGTAAGCTCCAATACATGACGGTGGGCACCAACACATGGTCGCCCGGGCGCAAGGCCATGAACACCGCGATCGCTGCCGACATGCCCGAGCCTAACACCAAAGCCGCAGCCGCACCCTCCAACATAGCAATGATGGCCTCGGCTTCACGGACTGTGGCATTATCGGGGCGGCCATAGATGTAACCGCTCCTATACTGGTTGTCGGTGTCGCGTATATAAGTGGTGGCCAGATGAATAGGTGGCACCAGCGCCCCGGTTGCCGGATCGACGTGGCCCAGCGCTTGCGCGACCAGCGTTTGGCGGGAAAAAATATTAGGGTGGGTCATTTCGACGGCGAAAACGCGGTCGGGAGCAGCAAGGTCGAGGTCATTTCCGCAAGGTAGTGCCCATTTGAGGCCAAAAAGCCTTGCCAATCCGGGTCTTTGGCGCAGGCTGCGCGGGCCGCGAACCGAGCATTGACGTCGGGATAGTTCCACATGTGCAAAACCTCGTTCGGCTGCGGCGCATCGCCGGTCCAAATGCCGAGGTTTTTGGAATATTTTTCACGCACCGACATAATTTCACGGAATGCTTTCGCCCATGGAGCCGCCCCGCCGACGACAGCCCG
>JACMOQ010000602.1 GCA_014377905.1 Acetobacteraceae bacterium
CATTCCTTCGCTGCGGCCATGTCACCGAGGCCCGCGCCTGGGGTTTGTGGCTGCATCGCAGCATCGCGGGCAAGCCGTCGGATTTGCGGATTATGTATGGCCTTGCGGGCGAACGCCGCTTGGCGGAATGGGAGGCCGAGTGGCTGCCGGGCTATCAGGGCGCGAAACCAGTCCGGATCGGAAACGGTGCGGCTGGTCAGTTGCAGCTTGATGTCTATGGCGAGGTGATCGCAGCCCTCAGCCATGCCCGCCATGAGGGCTCGTCGATTACTCGTGACGGGTGGAACCTGCAACTCTCAGTGATCGCGCATCTCGAAACAATCTGGCATTTGCCGGATGAAGGCATTTGGGAAACCCGCGGCGGCCGACAGCATTTTACGTTTTCCAAGCTGATGGCCTGGGTCGCGCTGGATCAGGCGATCCGCAGTGCGGAACGCAATGGATTGCCCGCGCCGCTGGAAATCTGGCATGGGCTACGTGCCCGGATCCATGCCGAGATCTGTGCCCGAGGCTTCAACCCAAGGCGTGGCAGTTTCGTCCAGTGCTATGAGGGCAGCGATCTGGACGCGAGCCTGCTGCTCATGGCGCGCAGTGGTTTCCTGCCCCTCGACGATCCCCGCATCATCGGCACTATTGATGCGATTGCCGCCGACCTGATCGATGACGGGTTGGTGCGGCGCTATCGTTCCGCCGATGGATTGGCAGACCATGAAGCAACTTTTTTGCCCTGCAGCTTCTGGCTTGCCGAAGCCTATGCGCGCCTCGGCCGGCAGGATGCGGCGCGCACGCTGTTCGACCGCCTGCTTGGGCTTGCCAATGATGTCGGGCTGCTGGCCGAGGAATATGATCCGGTCCAGGCGCGGCAAATGGGCAATTTCCCGCAAGCGTTGACCCACACCGCGCTGATCTCGGCAGCGTTGCTGATCGAGTGATCCTAGTCGTTGAGTAATATGTAACTGCTCTCTTTGGCCCCAATCCGATCGGCCTGATCAGCCTGTCACCAGCGCCGCGTCATTGGCGATGCGTTCCAATGCCGCCACCACGTCGCGTGCCAATCCCAGCCGGTGCGACGTCGCTACATCGCGCACCACGGCGAGCTTATGGTCCGGCCGCAGCTTCACCGTGCCGCCGCCGCGGATCGCGTTGGCCGGCCCGCCAAGCCAGCGCACCAATCCACCCGGATTGCTGAACGCGTTGCCGCGAAAGGCCAGCACCATTCCTTTCGGTCCGCAATCGAGCTTGTCGATCCCGGCAGCCCGGCAGCCACGTTTAATGGCCACGACAGCCAGCAGGTTTTCAACTTCCACCGGAATTTTGCCGAAACGATCGACCAGTTCTGCCGCCAGCGCCTCCTGCTCGCCATCCGATGCCAGCCCGCCCATCCGGCGATATAGCCCGAGCCGAACGGGCAGATCGCGGACATAAGCTTCCGGGATCAATACCGGCAGGCCAAGCGAAATCTGCGGTGTCCAGTCATGCGCCGCTTCCCGCCGCGCGCCCTTGGCATCGCGAAGTTCGCCAACCGCATCATCCAGCATTTGCTGGTAAAGCTCGATCCCAACCTCGCGGATATGTCCACTCTGCTCGTCGCCCAACAAATTGCCGGCGCCACGAATATCAAGATCGTGGCTCGCCAAAGTGAACCCCGCCCCCAGCGTATCCAGTGTCTGCATCACGTTAAGACGCTTTTCTGCCGCCACGCTCAGCTTCCTGGTTGGCGGCCAGGTGAGATAGGCATAACCTCGTAATTTACCGCGCCCGACCCGGCCGCGCAGTTGATACAATTGCCCAAGCCCGAACATATCGGCGCGATGGATGATCAATGTGTTGACCGCGGGCATATCCAACCCGCTCTCAATAATGTTGGTCGACAGCAGGATATCGTAGCGGCCATCGGAAAACTCGGTCATCACCCGTTCAAGCTCGGTCGGCACCAACCTGCCATGCGCCTGGGCGATCCGCACCTCGGGGACAATTTCGGCGAGGCGTAGCGCCATGCGATCCATGTCCTCCAGACGGGGGACCACGCAGAACACCTGCCCGCCGCGGAAGCGTTCGCGGGCGATGGCCTCGCGGATCACCACCGCATCGAACGGCATGATGAAGGTCCGCACTGCAAGCCGATCCAGCGGGGGCGTCGCGATCAAACTCATTTCGCGCAAGCCGGTCAGCGCCAGTTGCAAGGTGCGCGGGATCGGCGTCGCGGTCAGGGTCAGCACATGCACATCGGCCTTGATCGCCTTGAGCTTCTCCTTGTGCGAAACCCCGAAATGCTGCTCCTCATCGACGATCAGCAGCCCGAGATCGGAAAAGCTCACCGATTTGGCCAGCAGCGCATGGGTGCCGATCACGATATTGACGTCACCATTGGCAAGCCCGGCGCGTACTTCAATTGCGTCTTTCGCAGTAACCATGCGCGACAATTGCGCGACCCTGATAGGCAGGCCTTCGAAGCGCTTGGAGAACACCCGGAAATGCTGGCGGGCGAGCAATGTTGTCGGCACCACCACCGCAACCTGCGACCCTGCCATCGCCGCAATGAAGGCCGCCCGCAGCGCAACTTCGGTCTTACCAAATCCGACATCGCCGCAAATCAGGCGGTCCATCGGGCGGCCGCTGGCGAGGTCCTCGATCACATCGGCGATCGCGCGGGCCTGATCTTCGGTTTCGGCAAACGGGAAGCGCGCACAGAATTCGTCCCAGGCGCCTTCGGCCGGGGTCAAAACCTCCGCCTCCCGCAACGCCCGGGCCGCGGCAATGCGGATCAGTTCGCCGGCCATGTCGCGGATGCGCGACTTCATCCGCGCCTTGCGCGCCTGCCAGCCCGCCCCACCAAGTTTGTCCAAACCCACACCGGCGGTTTCAGTGCCGAAGCGCGACAGGATTTCGATGTTCTCGACCGGCAGAAACAATTTGTCGTTGCCATCGTAAAGCAGCCGCAGGCAATCATGCGGCGCGCCCGAAACATGCAACGTCACCAGCCCGTCATAGCGGCCGATGCCATGGTCCTGATGGACAACCA
>JACMOQ010000603.1 GCA_014377905.1 Acetobacteraceae bacterium
AGCACGTTTGGCAGGTCCCAAAGCGGGCTGGTCGGGTGCAAAGGTTCGTCTCGCACCACATCCAACCCGGCAAAGCCGATATGGTTGCGGCGCAGCGCGTCGATCATGGCGTCTTGGTCAATGATCACGCCGCGGGCGATGTTGACCAGGGCGATGCCTGGCTTCATCGCCGCGATAGCTGCGGCATCAATCAGGTTGTCGGTGGATGGCGTATGCGGCACGGTGATCACCACCGCGTCCGCCAGCCCAAGCGCACGGTGCAAATCACTGATCGGCCAGATTTCATCGAACTGGTCGTTATGGCCGCGGGCACGGGCCGGATCGCGGGCGAGCGCGATCACCCGCATGTCAAATGCCCGGGCAAGCTTGGCGCAGCCGCGGGCGAGATCGCCGGCGCCAATGGTGACCAGGGTGCGGCCGGCGATTTCGGTGCCGCAATAGCGCTGCCAGCGATGGCTGAACTGTTCGGCATGCAAGTGCCGCAAGCCGCGAAAATGTTGCAGCAGCGCCATAAAGGTGAATTCGGCAAGCGGGCGGGCATGCACCCCGCGCGCGGTGGTGACCAGGATGCCGCGCTCGGCCAAACCGAGGCGAGATGCCGCCGGGCCGACCCCGGTCGAGGTGGTCTGGATCCATCGCAAATTCGGCGCGTGATTGAGGTCTTCGGCGGTCGGCAGGTCGAATAGAATATCGGCCTCCGCCAGCAGCGTCTGCCAACGTTCGGTTTGTGCCGGTGACCGGGCGAAGCCCGCACCGGTATGATCGGCGGCGTAGCGTGGCTGGGGCAGTAATTCTGGCGCGTGCAGGACATGCAATTCGCGGTCGAGCCCACGGATGCGGGCGATGTGCTCGGCTTCCAGCGGGGAGGCGATGAGGATGGTTTGCGTCACGCAATCGGGCTCCATTGGCCACAAATAGTGGTGGCTTTAGCCGCCGAGATAGGCGGCGATCACTGCTTGGTTTTCGGCAATGTCGGTCGCCGGGCCCTGCAACACGATCCGCCCGGTTTCCAGCACATACGCGTAGTCAGCAATTTCCAACGCGGCAGACGCATTCTGCTCCACCAGCAGGATCGTCACCCCGTCCGATTTCAATCCGGCGATGATGGCGAAAATTTCTTCGACGAAAAGCGGCGCAAGGCCCATGCTGGGCTCATCCAGCAGCAGCAATTTCGGCGCGCCCATCAGGGCACGGGCCAGCGCCAGCATTTGCTGCTCGCCGCCTGACAGCGATCCCGCCAATTGGCTGCGGCGCTCTTCCAAGCGGGGGAAACGAGCGAGCATCGCGGCTTCCCGGCGCAAGGCGGCCTCGGGTTCAAGCCAGGCGCCGATGCGGAGGTTCTCGGCAACCGTCAGCTCGGCGAAAATTTGCCGTCCTTCCGGCACCTGGCGCAGACCGGCGGCGGCGATGCGATGCGGCGCCCAGCCAGTGATATCGGTGCCGTCAAAACGAATACGGCCGGCGCGCGCGGGCTGCAACCCTGACACGGCCCGCATAATGCTGGTTTTGCCAGCGCCGTTGGCACCGATCAGGCAAACGATGTGGCCTGGTTCGATCCGTAGGTCGACGCCTTTCACAGCCTCAGTGCGCCCATAGGCGATGTGCAGCTTTTCAATGGACAGACTGGTCATGCCGCGTTCAATTTCGCTGCCACCTTGGCGCCGAGATAGGCGGTGATCACGCTAGGATCGCGGCGGATGTTCGCAGGCGGGCCATCGGCGATACGGCGGCCGAAATTCAGCACCGTGATGCGGTCGGCAAGGCGCATCACGAAGCCCATGTCGTGTTCAACGAGCAAGACCGTGGTGCCGGCGTCGCGGATGCGGCGGATGAGATCGGAAAGTGCGGCGCCTTCCGCCGGGTTCATGCCGGCCGCCGGTTCATCAAGCAACAGCAGGCGCGGGTGACCGGCAATCGCCCGGGCAATTTCGAGGCGGCGCTGATCGCCATAGGCGAGGGCTGCCGCGCGATCATCGGCGCGGGCGGCAAGCCCGACCAGATCGAGGGCTGCCCGGGCGCGGGTGACGGCGTCCTGTTCCTGGCGGCGGAACATCGGAAATCGCAGCAAGGTGGCCGCAATCCCCACGGTAATGGTGGAATGCAGCCCGGTGAGCACGTTTTCCAACACCGTCATGCTGGCGAAGACGCGGATGTTTTGAAAGCTGCGTGCCATGCCGAGGCCGGCGCGGGAATGGGCG
>JACMOQ010000604.1 GCA_014377905.1 Acetobacteraceae bacterium
ACCGGTCAAGCCCACCGCGCGCGACGGCAGCAGATCCACCGGCAGCGCGCCTGAGCCGGTTTGGCTCGCACATGGCACAATCGCGGCTTGCAGGTGCGGAAACGCGGCCGCCAGCGCCGGCAGTATGCGGGCAGCGGTGGCGGCAATGTCGGCCTCGGTGCGGGTCAGCAGGCGCAACGACGGCAGCCGCGCCGCCAGCCGATCGGGATCGAGATACAGACGCAGCACCGCTTCCAGCGCCGCCAGCCGCCCCTTGTCCAACCGCAAAGCCCGTTTCATCGGATTGGCATCGAGCCGTCGGATAAGATCGGCGCGCCCGACAATCAGCCCGGCCTGCGGGCCGCCCAGCAGCTTGTCGCCGGAAAAGCTCACCAGATCGGCGCCGTCGGCCAGGCTGTCCTGCGGCGTGCGTTCCCGCGGCAAGCCCCATCGCGTGAGGTCAACCAGGCTGCCGCTGCCAAGATCGTCAAGCATTGGCACATTGCCGTCCCGCGCAATCGCTGCGAGGTCGGCGGGTGCAACGGACGCGGTAAAGCCGGTGATCGCGTAATTTGCCTGATGAACATGCATGATCGCGGCAAGTTCGGGGCCAAAGGCGGCACGGAAATCGCGGGCATGGGTGCGGTTGGTGGTGCCAACTTCGCGCAACTTGGCGCCGGCGCTTTCCATCACGTCGGGGATGCGAAAGGCGCCACCGATTTCGATCAGCTCGCCGCGCGAAACCGCGACCTCGCGGCCTTTGGCCAGCGTGTTGAGCATCAACAGCACGGCGGCGGCATTGTTGTTGACGATGGTGGCAGCTTCGGCGCCGGTCAGGCGGCAGAGCAGTGCAGCGACGCTTGTGTCGCGCTGCCCGCGTTTGCCGGTGGCAAGGTCGAATTCCAGACTGGTCGCTTGCGACATCGCGGCCGCCGCTGCCTCGGCAGCCTCAGGCGGGATTGGCGCACGGCCAAGATTGGTGTGCAACACCGTGCCAGTCAGGTTGAAAACCGGACGCTGGCCGGGCGCGAACAGGCGTGCCAGATGATCGGCGGCAAGCGCGATTGTTACGGACAGCGACGCCGCGAAGTTTCGCTGGTCGCGCAGCCCCGCAAGGCTTCCCCGAATGGCATCGGTGGTCGCCGCGCGGCCAAACATTTCGATCAGCACCAGGCCTTCCGGCGCGCGCAGAACGGCATCAACCGACGGCAACATCTCAGCGCCCCTTGTTCAGCCGCCGCTCATACGCCTGCGCCAGCAAGGTCGCCGGGAATAGCAGCAGGAAGTAGATCACGGCCACGGCAGTATAGGTTTCCAGGGGGCGATAGGTGTCTGATGTAATCAACTGGCCCTGATACAGCAGATCGGGCACCGCGATGGTCGAGACCAGCGATGTGTTCTTCAAATGGATGATCGACTGGTTGATGAAGGGCGGCAGCATCCGGCGCACCGCCTGGGGCAGGATCACCACCCGCATCATCGCCCAGCGCCGCAAGCCGAGCGCGCGGGCGGCGTCCCACTGGCCCTGCTCGATCGAGACGATGCCGCCACGGAATATTTCGGCAAAGAACGCACCGGAATACAGCGACAATACTGCCGTTGCCGCGATCGTTGCCGGAATCTGGATGCCGAGGATCACCGGCAGCGCGTAGTAGAACCACACCATCAGCACCAGCAATGGCATGCAGCGAAACACCTCGATCAAGGCCACGAGCGGCGCGTTGACCAGCCAGGATTTCGACAGGCGCAGCACGCCGACGACAAGGCCGAAGATCAGCCCGAGGATGATGGTGCCGAACGTGTAGGCCAGCGTCACTTCGATGCCGCGGATGAACAGGGCTTCGTAGCGCCAGAGGAAGCCGAAGCTCCATTCGTAGCCCATCTAGAGCGCCTTCTTTGTTTGAAAACAAAGAAGCAAAAAAACTTCCTGACTTTGTTGCCGTTGGCGTGGGACCGCCATGGCTTCGCACGCCAACGGCAACAAAGAATGAAAGTTTTTTTGGTTCTTTTTGTTCACAAAAAGAACATTCTTGTCTTATGTTTTAAAACGACAAATCCGCCGGAATATCCTCACGCTTGGCCCCGGTCCGCTCAATCCCGGCAATCATCCATTCCCGAATTTGCCCAGTGCCGCGGTTCATGTCGAGCCACGCATTGACCACTTCCTTGAAGCGGGTATCTGGCTCGCGCCGCACCCCGATGCAGCTAGGCAACGCCACTGTCGGGTTACCAAGCAGTTCGAAATGGCCGAGGCTCGGGTTTTTGCCAAGTGCGGTCAGCCCCAGCATGGTGGCCAGAATATCAACATCGGCGCGCCCAGCCTGCATCGCCAGGATGGCCTCGTCGCGGGTCTTGAACGCGGTGACCTGGGCTTTCGGGGTGAAACGCTTGGCGATCACTTCATGCAACGACCCGAGGTCGACCACGATGCGGACATCGGGCTTGTTGATGTCGGCCCAGGTCTTGGCTTCAAACCCCTTGCGCAGCAGCGCGCCGAACGGGTGGATGATCATCGCGTTAGTGAACCCGATCGACAGCGCCCGCGCCGGCGTGGGGTTGAGCGCGAAGGCGATATCAACCTTGTTGGTTTGCAGATCGAGCACCGAATTGCCATAGGTGCTTTCGACATATTCCAGGCTGGCGCCCCAGATTTTGGCAATGTCTTTCGCCATATCGACCGCAGCACCCGACCATTCGCCTGATGCGATGTCCTTGGAAAAATACGGCAATTCCCCTCCAAGGGCGGCGATGCGCAGCACTTTGGTGCGGTTTACCCGCTCAAAAGTGCTTTCAGTGGCAGTTTGCGCAGTGGCCTGACCGATGAAGAACGCGGGCACAATGGCGGCAAGGCCCGCGATACCGCGACGGGACAGACGATTGGTCATCTCGGAAGCTCCTTCGGTGATTACATGCCTAAATATGCGCGCCTGACGTCTTCATTGGCAGCGATTTCTTTCGCCGTGCCGTGCATCACCACGCGCCCGGTTTGCAGCACATAGGCACGGTCGGCGATTTCCAGGGCTTCGACCAGGCGCTGCTCGACCAGAAGCACGGTCACGCCCAAATCGCGGATGCGCACCACGGCGGCAAGAATGGCATCGACCAGTTTCGGCATGATGCCCTGGCTCGGCTCATCCAGCATCAGCAAGCGCGGCTGGGTCATCAGGGCGCGGCCAATTGCCAGCATCTGCTGCTCGCCACCCGACAAGGTTTCTGCGCGCTGGGCCAGACGTTCGGCGAGGCGCGG
Organism: Acetobacteraceae bacterium; assembly: GCA_014377905.1. Classification (GTDB taxonomy): domain Bacteria; phylum Pseudomonadota; class Alphaproteobacteria; order Acetobacterales; family Acetobacteraceae; genus CAITOL01. The sequence goes on from JACMOQ010000604.1 coordinate 3,227, forward strand.
AAACAGGGTGAACACCAGATCGAGCGGCTTGAAGCGGTTGGGATCGCCGCGCCGCGCATAGGCGCCAAGGCGAAGATTATCCTCCACCGACAGGCGCGGGAACAGCCGGCGGCCTTCCGGCACCAGCCCGATGCCGGCGCGGGTGATCATATGGCCAGGCACCCCGGCAAGCGGTTTGCCATCGAAGCTGATCGCGCCCTCGGTTGCCACCTGGCCGGAAATCGCCTTCAACAGGGTCGATTTCCCGGCACCATTGGCGCCTACCACGGCGACGATTTCGCCTTTGGCGACGGTCATGCTGACGCCTTGCAGCGCGCGCAGGCCGCGATAGCTCGCCGAAACATTATCAAGGATCAGGATCGGATCATGCGGCATAGCGGTCGCCAAGATAGGCCCGAATAACGGCGGGGTTGCGAACGATTTCTGCCGAGGTGCCGATGGTCAGAATTTGCCCGAGGTTAAGAACCACTGCGCGTTCCACCAACGGCAACACAATTTCCATGACGTGTTCAACCATGATGATGGTAACACCGCGCGCCGCTACATCGCGGATCAATTGCACCCCGGATTGCGCCTCGGTCGGCGTGAGGCCGGTCAGCATTTCGTCCAACAGCAATAATTGCGGCTCGGTCGCCAGGGCACGGGCAACTTCCAGCCGGCGTTTCTCCGGTGGCGACAGCCCCCAGGCCGGCCGATCAATCCGGCCGTTGAGGCCGCAAAACCCGATTATGTCGGTCGCTGCCCGCATCGCCGCCGCCGGCGCGCGGTGGCGCAGGAAGGCGCCGACCATGACGTTTTCCAGCACTGTCATCGTATCGAAACTGCGCACCACCTGAAACGTGCGGGCAACCCCAAGCGCGGCACAGGCGACGGGGCCGAGGCCAGAAAGCCTTTGGCCGTTCAACATGATTTCCCCACTATCGGGGGTGACCTCACCGGCAATCGCGTTGAACAGTGAGGTTTTTCCCGCGCCGTTCGGCCCGATCAGGCCAAGGATTTCGCCGCGGCGGACATCGAAGCTGATATCGATATTGGCCGCGACCCCACCGAAGCGCTTGCTCACCGATCGGATTTCAAGCAGCGGGGACATCGGATTTCCTCCGCCAGTTGAACAGGCTGACCAGCCCTTGCGGCCGGGCGAGCGCCACCAGCACAATCAAGCCGCCATACAACATCAGATCGACCCCACGGCCAGAGCCACCAAGATAAGATCGGCTTAATTCGCTCGCCGGGATCAGCACCGCCGCCCCGATCAACGGCCCCCACAAAGTGCCAACGCCGCCAAGCACGGCCGGCAGCGCGATCAGGATCGAAAAATGCCCGGCCAGCACGCTGTCCGGATCAATATAGCCAACATACTGCGCGTAAAGCGCGCCACCCATCCCGGTGAAGCCACCGGACAAAGCCGCCGCCGCCATTTTGGAGGCGAAAATATTCACCCCGAGTGAGCGTGCTGCCACCACGTCATCCTTGACCGCGCGCCACGCAAAGCCCCAGCGCGAACCCTCCAGCCAGAACGCCGCCAGCCAGGTTGCGGCGGCAAACGCCAGCACCACGAAATGATAGGGCAGCTTGGCGGTCTTGAATTGCAATTCAGCCCAGGATTCACCCTTGAACGGGATGAACACCCCGGTGGCACCGCCGACGAAATCCCAGTTGAGGAACAGCAGATAGCCGATTTCCCCCACCACCACCGTCGCAATCGCGTAATAATGCCCGGAAAGCCGGAAACATGGCCAGCCGATCAGCAGCGCCGCTGCCCCCGCGACAATCCCGGCGGCAAACAGTCCAAGCGTCGGTGGTATCCCAAGTTTGAGGTAAAGCAGGGTGGAAACATAGGACCCGATGCCGAAATAGAGCGCATGGCCCAACGAAATCTGCCCGCAATAGCCGCCAAGAATGTTCCAGGCCTGGGCAAGCCCGGCGAACAGCACGGTGATAATGATCAGGTTCTGGGTGTAGACGTCCTTGATCGGCACTGGCAGCAGCGCCAGACCAGCCAGCACCACGCCGCCGACCACTAATTCCTGCCGGCGCCGTTTCACGATCGCGTTTGCCATCACAGCCGTCCGAACAATCCGCGCGGCCGCAGCATCAGCACCGCCAAATAAACCGCAAACACCCCAACCTGCTTCAATGACGGCTCCCAAAAGGCGGCGGTAAACGCTTCAACCTCACCGATCAGAATGCCCGCGACCAATGCGCCGAGCATCGATCCAAACCCGCCAAGTGCCACCGTCACGTAGGCGATCACCGCAAACGACGCCCCGACATTGGGCCCAACATAGTAAAACCCGGCCAGCATCACCCCGGCCACGCCCACCGCGCCCGCGCCCAACCCCCAGCCGAGGGCAAAAATGCGGTTGCGGTCGATGCCGATCAGCGCCACCGCGTCCCGATCTTCTCGCGTGGCTTCCAGCGCGCGGCCGAACTCGGTGCGCCCGATCGCCAGCAGGCCGGCAAAGGCTGCAAGGCAAATCGCACTCGCCGCCATTTGCGGCAGCGGCAGAAAGACCCCGCCAAGTTCGATGGTGCGCCCGGCCAGCCAATGTCCGGTGATCGATTTAAAATCACCGCCCCAGACAAATTGGCAGGCGCCACGGATGAAAATCGCCAGCCCGAAAGTGACGAAGATCTGCACCATGCCGCGGTTGAACTGCACCGAAAGCGCGCGTGCGATCAGCCCGTGGTAAATCGCGATGCCAATGCCGAACAGCAGCACCGCGACAATCGGCAGCAACAGCAGCGGATCGGTGCCATTAATCGCCCAGATCGCAAAGACCGCATACATCGCAAGCATCATCAGCTCGCCATGGGCGAAATTCACCACGTCCATCAGCCCGAAAATTAGGCTGAGCCCAGCGGCGACCAGCGCGTAAACCAGCCCCATCAGCAGACCGCCGGCGGCGACCTGCAACAGATGGGCGGCGGTCACCCGTTTACTGGCCGACGTTCCAGCCAGGTTCCATGACTGCCAGCTCGAACGGCCAGATGGTCTTATAAACCCCACCGGAAATCTGCTGCATCACCGGGGTGCCAAGGGTGTTCTGCCCGGTGGCATCGAACTTGATGCCCTTCCACGGCATGATGGTCTGATCGCCGGGCACATCGGTTGCAATAAGTGCGAGGCGAATGGCATCGGGCTTGGCCGATCCGGCGCGGTTGATTGCATCCGCCATGGTCAGCATCGCGGTGATCTGGCGCGATGTATTATCGTTCATGTCCTTGTTGTTATGCGCCTTGTAGAGCGCATTGACCGGCACAATCGCCGGGCGCGACTTGATTGCGTCGCCCGCAAAGCTCGAACGGCTCATCGCACCTTCGGCGAGTGCGCCCGCGCCCTGGAGAAAGGCGCTTTCCTGGAAGCCCGCCGCCTGGGCCATGATCGCTTTCGGCTTGTAACCGATTTCGGCCATGGCTTTCAGGATCAGAATGGCGTCCGACGTGTAAGAAGACGGCATGATCACGTCGGCATTGGCCGATTTCAACTTCTGCGCCTCGGTCGACAGCGACGGGGATGCCGCGCGGTAGCGAATATCGGCGACAATCTTCATCCCAGCCGCTTCGGCGAGCTTGCGCTGGACGTTGGAACTGTCGGTGCCGAAAATCGAATCTTCATAGAATAACGCCACGGTCTGCACGCGCCGCCCGGTCTTGGCGCCAATGCCGGCGAAAAATTCGAACATGCCCTGGGTGAACATTTCATCATGCGGGCTGGTGCGGAAGAACCATTTCAGGCCGCGGGTGTGCAGGCTGGGCGACGAATTATCGGCGGCGAGATAGGGCACTTCGTAGCGTTCGGTAACCTGGCTGATGGTCGCCCCGGTGGCCGAAGTGTAGCTGCCAACGATGGCAACCGCCTTGTCCTGGGTGATCAGGCGTTCGGCCTCGGCGCGGGCTTTCTGCGGATCGCCCTGGCTATCAGCGAAAACCAGCTTGATTTTGGCACCACCAAGCTTGGGCAGGCCACCGCCGGCGCCCATCAGCATCGGGATCGGGGCGTGAGTACCGTTAATGATGTCGGCGGCAACCTCGTAGGGCGCTTTGGCGTCGAGGCCCACCGCCGCGCCATTACCGGTCAGCGGATAGACCACGCCGATCACCACGTCATCGGCGGCATGGGCGGTGCGGCCGGACAATGCGAGGGCGCCAGCGGACAGCATCAGGGCACGACGGTTCATCTGGAGGAACTCCTGGTTCGGCTTCACGGAAAGCAGCATATCTGTACTGCGTAGCATGCACGCTCTGCGCCAAGGGGCAAGGGGCGGGTCCAATTCATCCCGCGCGACGACGGCGCACCAGACGCAGCGCCACAAGCCCCATGCCGATCAGCGACAGCGATGCCAGTTCCAGCACCGCGCTCCCGGCGCTGTGAAGGTCAAGCCGATGCTGTCCGAGATCAGGTTCTGCGCGCCAGAAGCGGCGAGGGTCAGGAAGCGTCGGTTGCGCCAGGGTTACGGACCGGACAACGGCCGAGGGTTGGGGTCCTCGGCGTCGAGGTCGGGTCAGGTGCGCGCCCTATTTCGCCAACGCCGCCGCACGCTCGCGCAGGATATATTTCTGCATCTTGCCGGTTGAAGTCTTCGGCAGCACCCCGAACACGACGGTTTTCGGCACTTTGAAGCGGGCCAGATTGGCCCGGCAATGGGCGATGATCTCGGACTCGGTGGCAGCCGCGTCGGGCTTTAGCGTCACGAAGGCGCAGGGAGTTTCGCCCCAGGTTTCATCGGCGCGGCCAACCACGGCGGCTTCCAGGATTGCGGGATGCTGGTACAGCACGTCCTCAACCTCAATGGTGGAGATGTTTTCCCCGCCCGAGATGATGATGTCCTTGCTGCGGTCTTTCAGCTCGATATAGCCGTCCGCATGCCAAACCCCGAGGTCGCCGGTGTGGAACCACCCGCCCGCGAACGCCTCATCGGTTGCCGGCTGGTTCTTGAGGTAGCCTTTCATCACCGGATTGCCGCGCATGAAGACCTCGCCCATGGTCACGCCGTCTTTGGGCACCGGGGCCATGTCACCGGCCTTGGCGACCATCAACCCGTCGAGTGAATGGTACGGCACGCCCTGGCGCGCCTTGATGCGGGCGCGCTCGGCGGGTGGCAAATCGTTCCATTCCTCCTGCCAGGCACAGACCGTCACCGGGCCGTAAACTTCCGTCAGGCCATAGACATGGGTGACCTCAAAGCCACGGCGTTCAATGCCCTCGATGACGGCTGCCGGCGGCGGGGCGCCGGCGACCATCACCTTGATCGCCGGGCGGGCGGACAGATCGGGCCAAAGGCTCTCGGGTGCATTGACCAGCATGTTCACCACGATCGGCGCGCCGCACATATGGCTGACCCGGTGTTCGGCGATCATCGCCAGGATGGCCCCGGCCTCGACCCGGCGCAGGCAGACATGGGTGCCGGCCATCGCGGTGATGGTCCATGGGAAGCACCAGCCATTGGCGTGGAACATCGGCAAGGTCCACAAATAGACCGGGTGCAGCGCCATGCCCCAGGTCGCGACATTGGCCATCGCGTTGAGGTAAGCGCCGCGATGATGGGTGACCACGCCCTTGGGGTTGCCGGTGGTGCCGGATGTGTAGCACAGCGCGATCGCGTCCCATTCATCGGGCGGCAAATCATAAGTGAAGTCGGGGTCGCCGCTGGCGAGGAAGGCTTCGTAATCCGTTTCCCCGAGTAACGCGCCGGGCGGTGCCAGATCGTCGTCGATATCGATTACCAGCGGGCGCGCATCTGCCGGCAGCATGGCGAGTGCGGCCGCCATCGTCGCCGAATATTCACGATCGGTGATCAGGATCTTGGCGCCGCCATGGCCGAGGATGAAGGCGATGGACGCAGCGTCGAGGCGATAATTCAGCGCATTCAGCACCGCGCCGACCATGGCTGGCGCAAAATGGGCTTCGAACAGCGCCGGCACGTTGGGTGCCATGATCGCCACGGTGTCGCCATGGCCGATGCCACGGGCAGCGAGCGCAGACGCCAGGCGGCGGCAGCGTTGTCCAAGCTCGCCCCAGTTATAGCGCCTGGCGCCATGGATAAGGCCAATGCGCGCGGGATAAACCGCAACGGTACGGGTCAGAAAACTTAGCGGGGAAAGTTGGGCATGATTGGCCGCGGTTTTCGGCATGCCATATGGGCTTGTGGTCATAACGGTGGCTCCTGAAGCGTTTTTCCCCGGACAGATCGTAGGCTTGCCCCCTTGCGTCGGCAAATCGCCTGTGTCTGATTACGGCATGACCGCCCGCATCCTGATCGTCGATGACGCGCCGACCATCAACCGCCTGACCGCGGCGAAGCTGGAATCGGAGTATTACCAGGTCAGCATCGCCTATGACGGCCAGACCGCGCTCGACCGCGCCCGCGACTGGCAGCCCGATGTGATCCTGCTCGACGTGATGATGCCGGGAATTGATGGCTATGAAACCTGCCGGCGTCTGAAAACCGCCGAGGCCACCATGCATATCCCGGTGGTGATGATCACCGATCTGAGCCTGGTGGCTGAGCGGGTGCGTGGGCTTGAAGCCGGTGCCGATGATTTTCTGGTCAAGCCGGTCGATTTTGATACGCTGTTTGCCCGGCTCAAGCCGCTGGTGCGGTTGAAGCGGCTGCTCGATGAATGGCGGATGCGCGGGGCGACCGCCCGGGCGCTGGGATTGCAGGGCGATACCCTGGTGGCGCCTTCGGTTGCCGGGGCGCGCGCCTTGGTGGTCGATGATGACGATGCCGCCGCCCAAGCCGCGATCAGCGCATTGGCCGCCGATGGCATCGTCGCCACCCGTGCCAGGAGTGCGGGGGAAACCACCATGATGCTGGCCGCGATGCCGTTCGATCTGGTGGTGTTGTCGCTATCGATGGCGTCCGGCGACCCGTTGCGCCTGGCATCGGAATTGCGCGCCAATGAGGCGACCCAAGCCGTGCCGCTGTTACTGATCGCCGACAAGGAAACCAAGGACAAGCTGCTGCGTGGCTTCGATCTGGGGGCCAATGACTGGCTGGTCCGCCCGCTAGACCCCAACGAATTGCGCGCCCGGGTGCGCAACCAGATCCGGCGCAAATTCTACCAGGACCGGCTGCACGCCGATCTCGATAGCGCGCTTGAAATGGCGCTCACCGATCCGCTGACCGGATGTTACAATCAACGCTACCTCAACCGCCATCTTGCTGGATTGTTGGCCCCACGCCTTGGACAGGGCAATGTCGGCAGGGTGTCGCTGCTGATGATTGATGTCGATCATTTCAAGGCGGTCAATGACCGCTTCGGCCACCCTGAGGGCGATCGGGCGTTGCGTGCGATTGCTGACACGCTGCGCGCCAAGCTGCGCGCCTTCGATGCGATCGCACGGTACGGCGGCGAAGAATTCGCGGTGGTGATGCCGGGCACCCTGCCGCCGGAAGCTTTGGTGGCGGGCGAACGTCTGCGATCGGCGATCGAGAATCTTGATTTCCGCACAGCCGATGGCAGCAGGCTGGCGCTGACCATCAGTATTGGTGTCGCCCATACTGGCGCGGAGCCGATCAGCGCCGAGGCGCTGGTGCGCCAGGCCGATGCGGCGCTTTATGCAGCCAAGCACGCCGGACGCAATCAGGTATCGCAGGCGACCTGAATCAAATCGCCAACCCGATTATTTAATCTTGGCTTCCTTGAACACGACGTGCTTGCGCGCAACGGGATCGTATTTCTTCAGCTCGAGCTTGTTGGTCTGCGCACGGGCATTCTTTTTGGTGACATAAAAATACCCGGTATCGGCGGTCGATACCAATTTGATCTGCACGACGTTGTTCTTGGCCATGATCTGAGTCCAAAGCGAGTGGGGGCGGCCGAGTGGGCACGCAAGGCCCGTCTAATCGCTCACCGAAGCGGGGGTCGTCAAGTCTTGAGATCGTGCCGACCGCGCATTGCCGGTGCCCATGGTCACTGTCGCGGCTGTAACAGGGCGGGCCACCGGGGCTGCGATGCCAAGCCGGGACGGTGGCGGCGCCGCCGGCAACAGGGCAGTGGCATAGCGGCTGGGTGACATAAGCAGACTGCGGGCCGCCGACAAATCATGCGCGTTGCCTTCGCCCGACGGGCACGGTGCGCGGATATCCAACACTTCGGCCGGCGGTGTGGTTGGGCGGGCGGCCCGGTGACGGATCAGGGCGGCAAGCATAGGCTGGCGCCCTTCGCCGAGCTGTTCGATCTGTCGGGCCGTCGCTGCCGCGCCCATGCTGGTGCATAGCTGGGGCAGCACACCGAGACCCTGGATCGGCCACAGGCGTGGCGCCAGCACCCGGCTCCAGGTCAGTACCAAATCGCCGCCATCAGGAAGCGGCGCCAGGGTTTGCACCAGCCCCTTGCCGAGTGTGGCGCTGCCCACCACGACCGCGCGGCGCTGGTCGGCAAGTGCTGCGGCGAGAATTTCAGCGGAGCTTGCCGTGCCGCCATCAACCAGCACCACCACCGGCAGGCCGCTCGACAGGTCGCGACCATCGGCGCGGTAGTCGTGGGCGGCGGCCGGATCGCGGCCAATGGTGATGGCGACACTGCCCTCCGACAGCAGCATCGCCGCCGCCGCCACGGCCTGGCGCAACAATCCGCCGCGATTGCCACGCAGATCGAGCACGATGCCCGCGATCGGCGCAGACGGCGGTCCCACGCCATCACCAGAAGCGCGAATAATTTCCTGGGCGATGCGCCCGGCAGTATTGGCCACGAACGCGCTGACCCGGATTATCAGGATGCCGTCCTGGGAGTGGGCGAACACAGTCTCGGGCGGCAGCAAGGCGCGTTCCATCGTTACATTGCGCGGTTTTCCGTCGCGGCCACGCAAAGTCAGACTGACCTGGGTGCCGTCCGGTCCGGCGAGCAGCGCGGTCAGCGCCTGCTGGTCGGCGCCCTGGATGGTTTGCTGATCGACGGCAAGAATGCGCTCGCCCACCACCACCTTGGCCTCAGCCGCCGGCCCGCCGGTTTGCACCGCGGCGATCACGAAGGCGCCGGCCCGGGTTTCCACAGTAACGCCGATGCCGCCGCGGCCATTGCGCCTGATGCGGTCGGCCGCGGCTTCGGCAGGCGGTACGTAACGCGAATACGGGTCGAAATGGGTAAAGATTTCGTCGAAGAAGGCCGCGACAATCCGCATCTGTCCGGCTCGCCGCAAGGGGTCGGACGCGTCCCACGCCGCCTGGGTCAACGCGGCCCCCTCGCTCCCCCAGCTAATCGCATCGTCGTCGGTGGGGGCTGGTCGGGCAAAGATTTCCCGCGCGGCCGCACTGCCGCTCGACAGCAACAGCACCAGGCTGCCGGCCTTGCTGTCGGCGGTCCCGCGTCCAGGTGCGCGATGTTCAACGGTCAGGCGCGGGTCCAGGCTCGCGACCCCCTGCAGGCCCCACAACGCCAATTGGCGCACTGGCACGGCATCGAGGCTGCGCGGTGCGATGAATGCCAGCGCGGTCGCCGCAATTTGGGCAAACTGCACGTGGTGATAGGCATCGGGCGCGGCCGAGGCTGCAACCACCGCCGATCCCCAGCCGAGAAACACGAGCAGCAGCAGTGGACGCAGGTGTTTCAACGCCGGCCGCTTCCGCCCCTCGAAGATGTCCGGCCGAAACCAGGACTGGATTTCGGCTGGCCGGAAGGTGCGCCCTGCAGGATATGAAACAGCAAGCCGCCGGTCACGGGGGATGCTTCGGACAGCCGGACATCGACTTCCTGCGCAAGGCGGAAAACCAATCCGCTGCGGCGTCCGGTCAGGGTTTGGGCAATTGCGTCGTGCATCCAGAAATCATCCAAAAGCGACCCCACGGGCACCAGCCCGGACGCACCGCTTTGAGCCAGGGTAACGAATAATCCGAACCGGGTCACCCCGGAAATGCGCGCCGGGAACTGCGTTCCGACCTTGTCAGCCATGAAAACGGCCAAATAACGATCAATCGCGTCACGTTCGGCCAATTGGGCACGACGTTCGGTCGCGGTGATGTGGGCGCAGTCATCCTCCAGCCCCGCCACGGCGCCGTCCGCCAAGCCATCAGACCCGAGTCGCAGGCCGGCGATCAACGCCCGATGCACCAGCAGATCGGCGTAGCGGCGGATCGGGCTGGTGAAATGGGCATACCGTGACAATGCCAGACCGAAATGACCGATATTGACGATGTCGTACGCCGCCTGGGACTGGCTGCGCAACGTCATCTCATTCACCAGCGGCGCTTCCGGGGTGCCGACGACCTGGCGCAGCACACGGTCAAGATCACCCGGCGTCAACGCGCCCTCCGGCGGCAGCTTAATATCGAGGCTGCGGAGAAATTCGCGCAACCCTTCGAGCTTGCCTTCAGTCGGTGGCGCATGGACGCGATAAACGCACGGCCGGTGCACCCGTTCGAGTTCCTCGGCGGCACAGACATTGGCCAGCACCATGAATTCCTCGATCAGGCGATGGCTGTCGAGGCGCGGGCGCGGGGTGATGGAGGCGACATGGCCATCGGCATCGAGCTTGACCAGGCGCTCCGGCAGATCGAGATCGAGCGTCCCGCGGCGCTGCCGGGCGGCGATCAGGGCATGGTAGGCGGTGTAGAGCGTGCCGATCGGAAGATGGGTGTCGGTGCCGGCGTCGCGAACGTCTTGGACCTGTTCGTAGGTCAGGCGGGCGGCACTGCGCATCAGGCCGCGCCCAAAGCGATGGCGGTGCTTCTGGCCGTCGGGGCCGATGAACATTTCAACAAACAGGCAGCCGCGATCTTCGTCGGGGCGCAGGCTGCACCAGCCGTTGGACAGGGCTTCCGGCAACATTGGCACGACGCGGTCGGGGAAGTAGCAGCTATTGCCGCGCAACCGGGCGACGCGATCGAGCGCGCTGCCGGGGCGGACATAATGGGCGACGTCGGCAATCGCGACGATCAGCTTGAAGCCGTCCTCGTGCGGTTCAGCATAAACAGCGTCATCAAAATCG
>JACMOQ010000605.1 GCA_014377905.1 Acetobacteraceae bacterium
GCAGGCAGATTTCCCGCAATGCATCCCAAAGTTCAGGTTCAAGCCGCATGCTGGTGCGTCCGCTTTTGGCGATCACATTGCGGTTGATCAATCGGCTGGCGGTCATGTTCATCTCCGTGATGATGGCTGACTGTGACTTTCGCCGAAAATCCTCAACGAAGAGTTGAAGTCCGCCGTTGCCGATAGGAATAATCCCCGCCTCGCGCCCCCTCAAATGAAACCTCCGTTAGCCACGCAAAGTTGATCGACTTGGCCGTGTCGCGGCCACCAATGCGGATGGATGTGATTTTCCGATCCAGAACCTGCCATTCGGCAAAGTTCCCCTGGTCCTGGATAGCGGCTCGAAACCCGTGCCTATGGTCTTGTCCGTAAGGTGGAATGCGCTTTGGCATTCCACCCTGCGTCGCTGCCCGGCTACTTCGCCCTGGGGCAACCTTGCCTCACCCCTTGCGAACATTCCAAGGTAAAGTCGCCGGCCCTTGCAACACCCCCGACACACTCCGCCGATACGCCGTCGGCACCACATATTGCCCCAGCGGCACGAACGGCACGGTGCGGAACGCAATCGCCTGGATCAGATCGGCAAGCCGGGTGCGATCCGCCTCGGTATCCGATTGCAGCCATTCGGAGGCGAGCCTTTCCACCTCGGCATTTTCATACCAGCCGAAATAGCCCGCCTGGCCCTGGCCACGCACCAGGAAATTCACTGCCGGGTTCAGCAATCCTGGCCCGTTCACCCCCGAAATGAAGATCGACCAGCCGCCCTGATCCACCGGCTCCTTCTTGGCGCGGCGTTGGGTGATGGTGCCCCAGTCACTGGTGACCAGATCGATATTCATCCCGATGCGCTGAAGGACATCGGCGGTAAGCGTGGCGAAATCGCCATAGGGCGGCAGATCGGCGGCGCGCAAAATGACCACCTGTTCGCCCGCGTAACCACCCGCCCGCAGCAACGCCCGCGCCGCATCAAGATCGCCGCGCATCGCGTCCGCGCCGGCCATCGCGCGCCCCAGCGGGGTGCCGCACGGAAACACCGACTTGCAGATCATGGATGACGCCGCATCGTCGCCCGTGGCGATGCGCAGATAGTCGGCCTGGTTGACCGCCATCATCACCGCCTGGCGGATTTTTTCGTTGTTGAACGGCTTCTGCAACTGGTTGAAGCGGATGAACCCGGCCCAGCCGGTCGGGTCGATATAATCGAACACGATTTCGCGATCCGCCCTCAGCAGCGTCCGCAAATCCGCCTCGGGGCGTTCCACCCAATCCACTTCGCCCAGGCGCAAGGCGGAAACCGCGGTGGCGCTGTCGGGGATCACCCGCCATTCCAGCCGATCAACCAACGCGCGCTTGCCGCCTGCGGTCCAGACGGCGGCTTCCGCACGCGGCGCGTAATCGGCGAACTTCTCGTAAACCACCATGCTGCCGCTGACATATTCATCAGCCTTGAAGCGAAACGGGCCAGAGCCGATCATCTCCGAAACCTGCTTGGTCGGGTCAGTTTTGGCGAGATGTTCCGGCATCACAAAAGGCGGAAACGCCGAGTTGCCAAGCATATACGCCAAAGTGGCGAGCGGACGCTTAAGGGCCACCTTGATGGTGCGATCATCGGTCGCGGTAAAATTATCGACGAAAGCGCCGACCACCCGTCCGGTCGGCTGGCGTGCCGCCCAGCGGGTCAGGCTGGCGGCAGCGTCTGCGGCCCGCACCTTCTCGCCATTATGAAACGTCAAGCCGTCACGCAGGCGGATCGTCCAGGTCCGGCCGTCGGCTGAAACCTCGTGTCCCTCAGCCATTTGCGGCTTGGCGACCTGCTTGTCATCGGCGCCATAGGGCGCGTCGAACACCGCGTAGCCGTGGCACAGGCTGACATACGCGGTCGACCAGATCGGGTCGAGCAAGGTCAAGTTCGATCCTGGAACATAGCGCAAAACGCTCGGCGCGGCGCGTGCCGGGCGGGTTGCTGTAACAATTCCGGCGGCCGCCGAGGCAAGCAGGGACCGTCTTTTCATGGTGTCCTCCTGTGCCTCAAAGCGGCGCCAGCTCGCCAAGTTCCATCGCCAATATCTGCAACGCCAGATATTTCGAGTTGATCCGGCACGGTGCCAGGCCGCCGGCGATGAACCACAGGCCTTCCTGCGCGGTGCGCTTGTACATGTTATTGAGTTCCCCATCCGGGCCATAGCCCCAGACCGGGCCGATGCGGTCAACCATGGCTTGCCCAAGCGCGCGGCGGATCAGTTCGACTTGCGGAAAATATCCAGTGGCCAGGATAATGAGGTCGGCCGGCACGGTGGTGCCATCAACCAACAGCGCCCCGTCTGCGGTGAAGCGGTCAATCCGGTCAAATTGCAGCAGGCCGATTTCGCCCTTGATCATCAGAGCAGAACTGCCAGCATCGAGATTATAGCCACCGCCACGACGGTAATACTTGATCTGGTGGCCGGTTTCGTCTTCGCCCATATCGTGCTTGAAGCCGATCGATTTCAGGCCGTCGATCATGTCCTTGTCGAGTTCGACCATCCGCTTGGCGACAGCTTTATAAGCCTTGAGGATCATCGGATGGGTGGCTGCGGCGACCACCAGATCGGCGTCATCAAGTGCGTCGAATTCGTTCCAGATCGCCTCATTCAACCGCGCGCTGGGGTTGATTGAAACAACAGTGGTCGAGCCGCGCTGGATCAGCGTGGTGTGGACACCGTGGCTGTGCAGGTCGAGCGCCACATCGTTGGCGCTGCTGCCGGTGCCAATGATCAGCGCGCGCTTGCCGGACCACGCAGCACCGCTGTCGAACCCTTCGGTGTGGATGACATCGCCCTTGAAATCTTCAAGTCCGACAATATCCGGGGTCATCGGGTAAGAACTGACCCCGTTGGCAAACACCAGATGGCGCGGGTGCACGGTACGCTCGGTGCCATCGCCACGTTTCAGCAGCACCGTCCAGCGCTTGTCGCCGTCGTCCCAGGTGGCGTTGGCGAATTCGGTATCGGTCCAGCAATTAATTTCCATGGCATCGGCGTAGAATTCGAACCAGTTGCCCAGCATGTCCTTGGGGATATATTTCGGCCAGGTCGGCGGAAAATGCAGATAGGGCAGGTGGTTGAGATGGATCGAGTTGTGCAGCGCGAGTGAGTGGTAGCGTTTGCGCCAGCTATCGCCGATGCGCGGCCATTGCTCCACAACCAA
>JACMOQ010000606.1 GCA_014377905.1 Acetobacteraceae bacterium
CATTGAACACCGGATGCGGCGCGTCGGGGTCCATGCCGGGATAATAGCTGAGGTCGAAGGATCGGGTTTCGCAAAAGGCGCGGGCCTGGGCGATACGATCTTCGGTGAAAGGGGTAATCGACACCAGAATGCGCACGTTCCACGCCGACCGGTACACCAGCACATGCGGCTTGGGATCGCGAATGCCGGCAATGCGCAACGCCCGCCGCACGGTCGCCAGCACGCGTAGCGAATAGGCAGGAAATTCGCGGATCGACACCGGGATCGACAGGATGCCGCCGACCGACAGTCCGGTCATGTAGGTGAAGATCGCCGAGGCGGAAAAAGACGCGGCGTTGGTTTCGGCACTGTCGAGGAAGTCGCCGGAAATATCGATCAAATCGAAATAATAGCGCTGGCGTTCCACCGCCAGGACCGGCCCAACCTGGCTGATCCGCAGATTGGCGTTGGGTTGATAGGGCTGGGTGCTGCCAAATCCGGTGGTCATGGCGGTGAACAGCATCGGGTCGGGTTCAATGGCATGGATCACCACCGCGCCAAGCGCCTGGGCTTCAGCAATGCGATATCCGCCCGATCCGCCGATCAGCAGCACCCGCGCATTGGGCCGCATGGTGTACGGCAAGGCAGCCAGGGTCGCACGCGCGTAGCCGGCATCGACCGGCGCCGTGCCAGTGTGCTTGGGCAAGGCTGCGATCCGGTTGCCATCGCGGTAAAGCCCCAATGCCGGTGCTGGGCCGGGCACCCCCATCTGCCCGGCATTGTTGGAAATATCAGTGTCAACCCGCTCGGTAAAATCATCGAGCAGCATATATAGGCCGCGCGGCGAGCGGATTTCGGCGAGGGTTTTGCTGTCCGGCACGTGCAGCGGCGCATAGATCGCCTTGAAATCATTGAACGCGGCCGGCTTGTCATAGTGCAGCCAGGCCTCAGTGCCGCCCAGCGCCAAAACCGCCGCGAGCAGGCCAAACCAGGCTTGCCGCCCCTCGGTGACAGCGGCGAAAAGCGCGGCGAGCGCAAGGCCCGGCAGCAGCCAGGCCACCAAGTCGAACGGATGGGCGATCGTCATCAGGCCAAGCACGGCAAGTGCGCCAAGTCCGGCGCCGGTCAGGTCAAACCCGTAAACCCGGCCGATCGATCGCGGGTTCAACACAAAGCTGAGGCTGATATAGACGCCGGCCAGAAAAAAGAACGGCAGCAGAATCGCGTAATAGCCCGCGATATTCCAGAGCTGGGCGGCAAAAGTTGCCGGATTTTGCAATTGCAGCGGGTTAAACGGGTTGGTCGCCACCAGCTGATTGCCAAACGCCGCCGCCACCAGCAGCAAAGCCGGCAACCAGGCCAGCATCACCTTGCCATGGCGGGTGAACCACGCATTCGCAAGCGCGATCACCACCCCGCTGAGCGCGAATCCGGCCAGAACGATGGAAATCACCCAATAGCCATACTCCGACCATTTCGCGACCGCGAAGTAGCGCGTCAGCGCAATCTCGAACCCCACCGTCACGGCCGAAACCATGAACAGCGGAAGCAGGCGGAAAGCGGTGCTCAACCGGCG
>JACMOQ010000607.1 GCA_014377905.1 Acetobacteraceae bacterium
AACGCCATCAGGATGGCAGGGCCAGGATTGTCCAACCCCATCCAGTACCACGGCGGTTCCTTCCAGTTGAGGGAGGGCATGGAATCGGGCGGCAGGGCGTGGGGATAGACGCCGCGAGTGCCGATCTGGCGCATCAGATACATGCCCATCGCGTAGCCGCCGAGAGCAAAAAACGCGGCATGGCCGAGGCTCAGAATCCCGGCAAACCCCCACACCAGATCAAGCGCCAGCGCCAGAATGGCAAAGCACAGATACTTGCCGGCGAGCGAAACGATATAGGTCGAGACGTGGAATGCCGAGCTCGCCGGCACCAGAACATTAAGCACCGCCAGCAGCGCCGCGCCGCCGAGAATGGCAGCCAGGCTGAGGGCCAGGGACATCCGGCTCATTGTTCCACCGCCCGGCCCTTGAGCGGGAACATCCCGCGCGGCTTTCGCTGGATGAACAGGATCAGCAGCACCAGCACGAAGATTTTGCCCAGCACGGCGCCCGCGATCGGTTCGAGGAACTTGTTAACGATCCCCAAGGTCAGCGCGCTAACGAGCGTGCCCCAGAGATTGCCGACGCCGCCGAATACCACCACCATGAAACTGTCGATGATGTAGCCTTGCCCGAGATTGGGGCTGACATTGTCGATCTGGCTCAGCGCGACGCCCGCCATGCCGGCGATGCCGGACCCCAGGCCAAAGGTCAGAGCGTCAATCCATGGGGTGCGAATGCCCATTGCCGCGGCCATGCGGCGGTTTTGTGTCACTGCCCGCATCCTCAGGCCCAAAGCGGTGTAGCGCAGCACCGCCATCAAGGCTGCGAGCACCATTGCCGCAAAGACCACGATGGTCAGGCGATTATAGGTCACGGTCAGGCCGCCCCATTGGGTGGCGCCGCTCATCCACTGTGGCGTGCCGACGTCGCGGTTACTGGCGCCAAACATGCTGCGCACCGCCTGTTGCAGCACGAGCGACAAGCCCCAGGTCGCCAGCAAGGTCTCCAGCGGGCGCCCATAAAGAAACTGGATCAACCCGCGCTCGATCACAATGCCGATTGCGCCCGAGACCAGAAATGCTAGTGGAACGGCAATGAACAGGCTCGCCTCGAACAGCCACGGCGCGCGGGCACGGATGATCTCCTGGACCACGAAAGTGGTGTAGGCGCCGATCATCACCATCTCGCCATGCGCCATGTTGATCACGCCCATCACTCCGAAGGTGATGGCAAGGCCGGCGGCAGCGAGCAGCAGCACCGAGCCGAGCGACAAGCCGTAAATCACGCTTTGCACCATCGACCATAGCTGCTGCAGACGGTCCAGCGCGGTCAGCGCCTCACCGGCGGCGGCGGTGACGGCTGGGGTTTGATCACGCAACGATCCCAGCAGCGATTGCGCCTCCAGGCCGCCACGGGCGCGGATGACGGCGACCGCGGCGAGGCGTTCGGCCTCGGCGGTTTCGGGGCTCGCCAGCAGGCTCGCGGCCTGGGCCTGGCGCATCACCAGGCGCACCTCGTCATTGGTTTCGGCCGCGATAGCCCTGCTGAGCGCGGGCAGGATTGCCGGATCGCGGGACAGGAACACCGCCTCGGCGGCCTTGCGGCGAATATTGGGGGAACTGGCGAACAGATCGAGACTGCCAAGCGCTGCTTCCACCGCTCGGCGCACTCTATTGTTCACCCGCACGCCAACCAGATCGTCCTCGGCGATATCGGCCAGTTGTGCTCCGGTCCGGGCATCAACATAGCCGGCCGCGCCTTTTATCAGCAGGTTGCCATCGGGGGCGGTATACAGCGCCTCGTCCTGCAGAGCATGAATGGTGGGTGCTGCCTGCTTGTCGCCGCTCAACGCGAGGGCTGTGACAGCTTCGCTGATCATATCGAAATTATCGGAGGCGAGACCCGCGAACACATCGCCCGATTGTGCGCGGGCAGGGGGGGCTACGGCGAGCATTGCCAGGACTAGGAAGGCTTTCAGGAGGTTCATGTTTTTTCATTGATTAGAAAGTGGGTAGCAGCGTGTTCTCTTTGTGAACAAAAAGAACCAAAAAAACTTTTTGTCACTTTGTTGCCGTTGGCGTACGCACCAACCGAGGGCGTACGCCGACGGGAACACGTCAGGTTGTTTTCTTCTTTTACTTTAAAAAATAAAACCTTCTTTACTTAGAGGCCCCACCGCATTTGCCAGTCACGACATTGAAGTTGCCGCAGGACAAAGGCGCACGCCAATCCGCGATCAGGTCCTTCGATCCTTCGAGATACGGTGACCATTCATTGGCGACCACAGTGCCGGACGTCTGCCAGACGGTGTTCATCTGGCCGTCAGCGCGGATTTCACCGATCAGCACCGGCTTGGTGATGTGATGGTTCGGCATCATGGCGGAATAACCACCGGTCAAATTCGGCACCGAAATGCCAATCATCGCGTCGATCACCTTCGCCGGATCAACCGTGCCAGCCTTCTGCACGGCCTTAACCCACATGTTGAAGCCGATGTAATGCGCTTCCATCGGATCGTTGGTGGTCCGCTTGGGGTTCTTGGTATAGGCTTTCCACTGCGCGATGAACGCTTTGTTGGCCGGATTATTGACGCTTTCGAAGTAGTTCCACGCGGTCAGATGGCCAACCAGCGGCTTGGTGTCGATGCCGGCAAGTTCTTCTTCGCCGACCGAGAACGCCACCACCGGAATATCGGTCGCCTTGATGCCCTGGTTGCCGAGTTCCTTGTAGAACGGCACGTTGGCGTCGCCATTAATGGTCGATACCACCGCAGTCTTCTTGCCGGCCGAGCCGAACTTTTTGATCGAGGCCACAATGTTCTGCCAGTCGCTGTGGCCGAACGGGGTGTAGTTGATCATGATGTCGTCGGCGGCAACGCCTTTGGCCTTGAGATAGGCTTCAAGGATTTTGTTGGTGGTGCGCGGATAGACATAGTCGGTGCCGGCCAGCACCCAACGCTTCACTTTTTCGTTCGCCATCAAATAGTCAACCGCCGGGATCGCCTGCTGGTTCGGCGCGGCGCCGGTGTAGAAAACGTTCTTGCTGCTTTCCTCGCCTTCATACTGCACTGGGTAAAACAGAATATTGCCGGTTTCTTCGAAGACCGGCAGCACCGATTTGCGCGACACTGACGTCCAGCAGCCAAACACCGCCGCAACCTTGTCAACGGTAATCAATTGGCGAGCTTTTTCGGCGAACAGCGGCCAGTTCGATGCCGGATCGACCACCACGGCCTGGAGCTTGCGGCCGAGCAGGCCGCCTTTTTTGTTCTGTTCTTCAATTAGCATCAGCATGACGTCTTTCAACGTCGTCTCGCTGATGGCCATGGTGCCGGACAGCGAATGCAGAATGCCGATCTTAATAGGCGGCGGGGCGGGGGTCTGGGCCTGAACCTGCGGGGCTAAGATGGTGGTGGCGGCGAGGGCGGCGGTGGCCAACCCTATGCCGCGAAGCCAATGGCGAACTGATGCCATAAACGATTTCCTTTTACCAAGCTGTGACGGCGAGAATGACGCAGGCTTAATCGCCCGCACCGATGCCGTCAGTGGCTAAGCAAGTGCCATGCCAGCCGCCATGGTCGCGATATCGTGTTAATATGGCTTTGAGCATGCCCAAAAATTCATCATTTTCGTATCGACAGGATTAAAATTGGGCAATAAACCGAGATCACCCGATCTTCATATAGGCAAAACCCTTGCCCTGCAGGGACGCGACGGTTGCCACCCCGGATGGCACCATGTGGACCCAAGGTGCGGCAATTGCGCGATCATGCGCCAGATTATTATTGGCAAACGTGGTGGCGCAAAGATAAACCTGCACCCCATAGCCCGCGAGAGCGCGCATCCGTTGCATCAAATCCGGGTCCAATTTGTCGGCTTCCCACGGGGTTCCGGCGCGGCTGTCGAGGAAGAACTTGATCCCGCCTGCATGGGCGACCAGCACAAGCTGCAACGCCAGCGGATTATAGTCCACCGACGCCATGTGGTTGCCCAAGTTGGTGATGGTCTGGCTAAAGCGACCGGGATCGCCGTAATCGCAATGATAAACGCAGGCCGCATCGGCATCGCGCCGCATGTCGGCATAGGGCAGTATTGCCGGCGCTGCGATCGCGCCCCGTGCCGCCATGCTGGCGCCCGCCACCAGTGCCGCAGCCATTGCCCGTCGCGTCACGTTGTCCATGTTCATTCCATTTTCGGGGCGGTTTTGCTATCCGGCGTGACATCGATTGCGCCGGCGTGGCCGGTGATCCGCGCAGGCGGCTTGCAGTCTGTCATGCACGGGTTGGCAACCCAGAAGCCGCGCTCGGCGGTTTCGCGATCATCGTCATAAAAGCCCGCTGCATTGGGCATCTTGATGGTGGCCAGATTGTCCTGGCTCGCCACAAAATCATCCTTGACGATATCGTTCAGATTCAAAATAAACGCTACCAGCGCGTAGATTTCGTCGGCTTGCAACGATTGTGCCTGGCCAAACGGCATGGCTCGGCGGATGTAATCGAAAGCCGTAGTGGCATGCGGCCAATAGGACCCCACGGTTTTGAACGGCCGATCATGGGCAAGCGTGCCGGCACCACCGGCGAGTTCCGGCCAGCGCCCGGCGCCCTCGCCAAACTCGCCATGGCAAGCGGCGCAACGTTCCAGGTATAGCGTCTCGCCCTGCTTCACGTTGCCCTGGCCTGGCGGCAGGCCTTTGCCGTCAGGACGGGCGTCGATGTCCCAGGCGGCGATTTCCGCAGGCAGGGCAGGGCGGCCAACCAGAAGTTCGGCGGCGGTGATAGGCGACGGCGCAAGGATCCCAACACATAGAAAGACGGTCATTACGAGCGTTCGCAAAGGCTCACCATAACGAGGTTTAACCGCGACTCGCCATCCACGTCCCCACGGTACCAGAATCAAAAAGTTTTTTTGCTTCTTTTTGTTCACAAAAAGAAGACCTTCCTCAAGATACTTCAACATTCTCACAAACCCCATCCCCCCGCAGCAACCAGGTCTGGATCCCGTTATTATGGTAAATCGAATTCACCCCGCGTATTTTGCGCAAGTCAGGCTTACTGGGTTGCAAATATCCCGTGCTGTCCTGCGCCCGCGACTGCAACAGCATTTCCTGTCCGTTCCAGTCTAAATCAACATAAAACCGTACCAATGCCAGGGACTGCACCGGCCCGTCGATCCGCGCCGCCTGCCAGTTGCGCCCGCCATCCAGCGACACATCCACCCGCGTAACGCTGCCCCGTCCCGACCAGGCAATGCCGCTGATCACCATCCGGCCCCTGGGCGATGCGGCAGTTTGCGGGCTGGGGCTGGTGATCACCGATTTGGCGTCCATCACGAAGGTGGATCGGCGCGCCCGGCCATCGGCCAGCAGATCGGTGTATTTCGAGGTTTCTTCCCGCGTTTCCCATGGCGCATCGCCGATTTTGAGTCGCCGCAGCCACTTCACCCACATATTGCCCTGCCAGCCCGGCACCACCAGGCGCAGCGGATAGCCCTGTTCCGGCCGGAGCGCCTCGCCGTTCATTGCAAAGGCAAGCATGCAGTCATCCATCGCCTTGGCGAGCGGGATTGACCGATTAAGGCCGGCTGCATCGGCGCCCTCGGCCATCACCCATTTTGCCCGTGGATCGATGCCCAGCGTTTCGAACACGGATCGCAAACTCACCCCGGTATATTGCACGTTGTGGATCATGCCATGGGTGAACTGGGCGCCGTTCAACTGCGCGCCGCGCCATTCCATGCCGGAATTGGCCGCACATTCCAGGAAGTAGATGCGGTTCATGCGCGGCAGGCGTTTCAAATCCTGCATCGTCAGCACCACGGGCTTGGCCATCATGCCGTGGATCATCAGTCGATGCTGATCGGGATCGACCGCAGCCACCCCGCCATGATGGCGCTCGAAACACAGCCCGTTCGGGGTGATGGTGCCATCCAACGCGTGCAGTGGGGTGAAGTTGACCGAGCTTTGCTGGCCCGCGGTCAGCCATTCGACATCGCGACGGATGACGTGCTTCTCGAACGGGGACGGCACGCCGTAGGGATGGGCCTGTACGCCGTCGCCTAGAATCTGGCTCCAGTCCGGCAGGGTGGTGATTGCGGGATCTGGGGTGGCAGCGGTCGCGGGCATCGCAAGTGTGGTTGCGGCCGCAGCCACCAGTGCCCGCCGGCCAAGCCGATGCCGGTCAGGTGGTGATGAGTTTGACATTAGAATGATCCCTGGGGCGCACTTCAGGATGGTTACGCAAATGGGCACCGACCACGTCCCAGATCGGCGGACCCTCGGTTGCCTGGCTGATGCTGGCCCAACCTGCGACGCGGTAAAGGCGGGCGGCATCAATCGCGGCCCCGGTGCGCAGCAGCACCATGTCGGAAATGCGCTTGCCGATCGCCGCGTTGGGATTGAGCGTGTAGCCAACCCCGCCGACCCGGACCATGTCGCCGCCTTGCTGGTAATAGGGATCGGGGTTGAACAGATTATCGGCAACGTCTTCCAGCACATCGCGCAATTGCGCGCCGGACATGGTGGTGCGGTAGCAGGCCGGATAGGTAATCGCAGTGGCGTTATAGACGTCGTCAGCCGTGATGTCCTGGCCCGGCAGCAGGCTGGGCCCCCAGCGGAAACCCGGCGACAGTGCAATTTCGGCGTCCCGTTCGGCGAGCATCGCATCGCAGATCAAATCGTCGAAGCTGCCATGGGCGTTGCCACGCCGATACAACAGTCCCTGGGTGCGGCCGAGCACCTTGGACAGGTCGGCGGCGTAGGGCGCGCGCTGTTTGGCGATCTCGGCCGACATCGCCGGATCGGGGGTAATAGCGTCAGCGAAAACCGGGATCAGCTTGTAGCGCCAGCCGGCAACCTTGCCGCCCTGCACATCGAGATCAATCCGGCTGAGGAACTTGCCGTTGCAGCCCGACGCGACCAGGATGGTGCTGCCGATCAGTTCCGGGCGTGGCATCGCATCATGGGTGTGGCCGGACAGGATGACGTCAATCCCGGCAACCCGGACCGCGAGTTTGCGGTCGACATCGTAGCCGTTATGCGACAGCAACACGACCACTGTCGCGCCCTTGGCCCGCGCGGCGGCGACGTTGGCGCGCAGCAATTCCTCCTGAATGCCGAAATTCCAGTCCGGCATCATCCAGCGCGGATTGGCAATCGGGGTGAAGGGGAAGGCCTGCCCGATAATGGCGATGTTCACCCCGCCGCGGGTGATCATGCGGCTGGCGGGGAAGACCGGTTCTTTCCACTCATCGAGGATATTACTGGCAAGAAATGGAAAATCCTGCGCCTTGGCAAGTTCGAGAACCCGGTCCTGGCCATAGGTGAATTCGAAATGGCCAACCATCGCATCGGGTTGGAGCCGCGCCATGCAAGCTACCATGTCGGCGCCCTTGGTTTGCAGCGAGGTCCAACTGCCCTGCCAGGTGTCACCGCCATCGAGCAGCGCCACCCGGTCGGCGCCGCGTTCGGCGCGGATGGCGTTGACGAGCGTTGCGATGCGGTCAAGCCCGCCCATGCGGCCATATTCCCGGGCGAGCGCCACGAAATCGTCACTGGTCAGCGCGAAGGCGTCGGGGGAGCCATCGGCGATGGCAAAAAATTTGCGGAAGGCGCCATCGCTTAAATGCGGCGGACGCCCATGAGCCTCGCCAACGCCGATATTCACCGAAGGCTCGCGAAAATTCATCGGCAGCAACTGGGCGTGCAAATCGGTGACATGCAGCAGGGTCACCTGGCCGAGTGGTGTAAACGCAAGCAGGTTATCCTGGGTGATGGCCTGCGTGGCGGCGGCGCGGCTAACCGTGCCCACCGATGCCAGGGCTGCACCGGCGGCCCAGAAATCCCGGCGCGTAATCATGGTAGATAATTCATTGGCGCATTATTCATGCTACCGTGATTTTTGCCGTTGCCTTGGTTACCGTGCCATCGTCATCGGTCCAGGCGAATTCGAACGTTCCGCTTTCCTCGACCCTGGCAAAAAAAGATTGATAGGGGTTGGCCGAAACCGATGGGTTCCAATCCGCGCTGAATACTGGGCGGCCGTTAAACTGGGCCTCGAATAATTTAATGATTTTACGCGGCACCAGGACGCCTGCGGAATCGCGGCGTTGCCCGGATTCCATGTCGTGACTGATCAACGTCTTGATTTCGATGATATCGCCCTTCTTGGCGATCGCCGGCAGGCGCACGCGCGGGGTGGCAATGGCCATGGTTCAGGTCCCTCGATCAGCCGCCGCATCCGCCGATGGTGACCTTCACCTCGGCTTTGGCGATCAGCACGTCGTTGTTGGAAAGCTCGGCGATAGCAATGATGTCCTGGGTCTGGGCCAGGCGCATCCGCATCGATGTCGCAGCCCGGCCTGACGCGGGGGTAAAGCGAAATGACGCCACCAGTGGCACAGGGTTCTCCGGGGCAATCAGATGGATGGCGCGGACATAATCGGTTGCCGTCATCGGGCTCGCGACTGACAGATTAACCGGCACCACCAAGCCGTTTTCAGCGATCGATGGTACGTCCAGCGTCAGCCCTGTGGTTTTGGCGGTGCGGCCTGCCAGAATGCGGTTGATTTCAGCCTCGCCTGCGGCCGCACGGGCAGGGCGCCCGACCATCTGGCCAAGTGCTACAACCGCCCCGCCGACGACAAGCACCTGGCGTCGTGAAATCAACCTTTCGTCGCCCATCCGGCGTCCCCTAAAAAACTCTGGCGCTATCTCATCCAGCATCGCGAACACATATTGATTTTCGAATGCGACAATGTAAAGCTGATTTTCATGGTCGCAGCTGCAATTGGCATGTGCCAAGTCGGGGGGGACGATCTTGTCGAAATTGCTGCGGATACTTGTGCTGTGTCTGCTGCTCCCAGCGGCGAGTTTGCGCGCCCAACCGGCCCCCGAACTCGACCTCGACAAGGAGTTGGATCGCTACCGGGCGATGATCAACGATCCAATGGCCAATCCGGGCTACCTCGCGGTGGACCGTGGGGAATTGCTTTGGGGACTGTCGCGGGGCAGCAAGAATGTCTCGCTCGAAACATGCGATCTCGGCGCGGGTTCAGGGGTGCTGGACGGCGTTGCCGCGCGGTTGCCGCGCTTTTTCGCCGACACCGACCAGGTCATGGACCTTGAACAGCGCCTGCTGCACTGCATGCGCGGCTTGCAAGGGCTTGATACCAAGGATGTCGTAGCGCACCGCTTTGGCAGCCCTGGCAAGACCAGCGATATGGAGGACCTTGTCGCTTTCATCAGCAACAAGTCGCTCGGCATGAAATACCAGGCATCTTTGTCGCATCCGAAGGAGCGCGAAATGGCGCTGATCGGCGAGGCGATGTTTTATCGTCGTTCGGCGATCAACGATTTTTCCTGCGCCACCTGCCACGGCGATGATGGCCGGCGCATTCGGCTGCAATCATTGCCCGATCTGAGCAAGCCGGGCGATACCGCGCGGGAGGTGATCGGGACCTGGCCGGCCTATCGCGTGTCGCAAAGCCAGACCCGGACCATGCAGCACCGGCTATGGGACTGTTTTCGCCAGATGCGGATGCCGGCACCTGACTATGCGTCGGAGGGTTTGACTGCGCTGACGATGTATCTCGCCAAGCTCGGCGATGGTGCAACGATGAACGTTCCCTCGATCAAACGGT
>JACMOQ010000608.1 GCA_014377905.1 Acetobacteraceae bacterium
ATGTCGATCGGACTTGCGGACGGGGCCTGTCGCGTGGGAAAAGCAAGATGCGTCATGACCATCTCTCCTGCCTGAATTTCCTGGCGATACGGCCGGAAATCGACACCGGAACCATGGCAGCCAATGCCGTTGCGACCGAAGTGAGTTAAATGTGAACCCGCGGCAGTTCACCGTGAAATCGCTGATGTTGAGGAGCCGTCGCCATGCCAGATGTCGTCATCGCCGCCTACAAGCGCTCGCCGTTCCATCTCGCCAATCGTGGCGCACTGGTCCGCACCCGGCCGGATGATCTGGCAGCCGAAATCATTAAGGCGCTGATGGCGTCGTGCCCGGTTGATCCGAACGATGTCGAGGATTTGATCCTGGGGTGCGCATTCCCCGAAGGCGAACAGGGGCTCAACGTGGCGCGGCTGAT
Source organism: Acetobacteraceae bacterium (assembly GCA_014377905.1). GTDB lineage: Bacteria > Pseudomonadota > Alphaproteobacteria > Acetobacterales > Acetobacteraceae > CAITOL01. The sequence continues at coordinate 416 of JACMOQ010000608.1, forward strand.
TTCTTTCATGGCCGGGCTGCCGATTTCGGCGGGCGGGGTGACGGTCAACCGGTTCTGCGGATCGTCGATGCAGTCAATCCACCAGGCAGCCGGTGCGATCATGATGGGCGCCGGCGAAGTGTTTGTGTGCGCGGGCGTCGAATCAATGTCGCGCATTCCGATGATGGGGTTCAACCCATTGCCGCATCCGGGGTTGATGAAAGCCTTCCCGACCGCGTTGGTGTCGATGGGGGAAACCGCCGAGAACGTCGCCACCCGCCATCAGATTCCGCGCGCCGACCAGGAAGCGTTCGCGGTGCGCAGCCAGACCAAAACCGCCGCCGCAATTGCCGCGGGGCGGTTCGTCGATGAGATCGTGCCCGTCGGTGGCGTTACCGCCGATGGCTGCCCGCGTCCGGAGACCACTGCCGCATCGCTTGCGGGATTGAAACCGGCGTTCCGCGCCGATGGAACTGTTACCGCCGGCACGTCATCGCCGCTGACCGATGGGGCGGCGGCGGTGATTGTGTGCACGGCGGATTATGCCAAAGCACACGGCATCACGCCCATGGCAATCGTGCGATCGGTTGCGGTCAGCGGTTGTGCGCCCGACATCATGGGTATGGGACCGGTCGGCGCGGCACGGAAGGCGATGAAGCGGGCGGGGATTACCGCCGCAGAATTGGACGTGGTTGAGCTGAATGAGGCGTTTGCCTCCCAAGCCCTCGCCTGCATGGCCGAGCTTGGGCTGGATGAGGCGAAGGTGAACCTCGATGGCGGGGCGATAGCGTTGGGCCATCCGCTGGGGGCAACCGGGGCGCGGATTACCGGCAAGGCCGCGTCCTTGCTGGTGCGCACCGGCGGGCGATTTGCGCTGGCGACCCAGTGCATCGGCGGCGGCCAGGGGATTGCCACCATTCTGGAGCATGTGGCGTGACCAAGGGGGGCGTGGTCAAAACCATTGGCGTCATCGGCGCCGGGGTGATGGGCGCCGGCATCGCGGCCCAGGCAGCCAATGCCGGGCTGGGGGTGGTGCTGCTCGACATCGTGCCGGGGGCTGCGGCCCGCGCGATTGCCACGATGGCGCGCGCCGAACCGGCAGCCTTTATGCATTCACGTGCGGCGCGGTTGATCACGCCCGGCGATCTTGGCGCCGATATTGGCAAGTTGGCCGCGTGCGACTGGATTATTGATGCGATTGTCGAACGGCCCGACGCCAAGCGCGCGCTTTATGCGCAGCTTCAGGCGGTAAGGAAGCCCGGCAGCATTGTGTCGTCCAACACATCAACCATTAAGCTGGCGACTTTGACCGAGGGGCTGGGCGCAGACTTCGCCGCCGATTTCCTGATCAGCCATTTCTTCAATCCGCCGCGCTATATGCGGTTACTGGAACTGGTGGCGGGCCCGACGACGCGCCCGGATGCGGTGGAAGCGGTGCGCGCCTGCTGCGATGTGCAACTTGGCAAGACGGTGATCGATTGCCGCGACACGCCAGGCTTTATTGCCAACCGGATCGGTTCACTCTGGGCGGGGATGGCGGTGCGCCATGCAATTGATCTGGGGCTGACGGTCGAAGAAGCCGACGCGGTGATGGGCCGGCCGCTGGGCATTCCGCGCACCGGGATTTTTGGGCTGATGGATCTGGTTGGCATCGACCTTGGGCCGCATGTGGCGAAATCGCTGCTGGCGAGCCTGCCTGCCAATGACGCCTATTGCCGGCTATATCGCGAAGAACCTTTGGTTGCGCGGATGATCGCCGAGGGGCGGATTGGCCGCAAAGGCAAAGGCGGATTCTATTCCCGCGCGCCGGACAAATCGCGGTTGTCGATCGATCTGGCGACCGGGGAATATCGCAAGCAGCGTGAGGCAAGGCTGGCCAGTCTGGAAACCCGCAAACCGGCCGATCTGGCCGATCATCCCGATATCGGCGGTCGGTATGCCCGCGCAGTGCTGCTTGACACGCTGGGCTATGCAGCGTCGCTGGTGCCGGAAATCGCGGGCGATATCGCATCCGTCGATGCGGCGATGCGGCTTGGTTATAACTGGAAATACGGGCCGTTCGAATTGATCGACCAGCTTGGCGCCGGTTGGCTGGCGCGCGCCTTGGCCGCCGATGGCCGGGCTGTGCCGGGGTTGCTGGCGCTGGTTGGCGATCGGCCATTTTACCGGGTTGACAGCGGCAAGCTGCAAGCGTTTGGCGTGGATGGCGCCTACAAGGATGTCCCGCGCGCCGATGGCGTGCTGCTGCTGGAAGACATCAAGCGCGCCGGCAAGCCCTTGGCGCGCAATGCGGGGGCGAGCCTGTGGGATATCGGCGATGGCGTCGCCTGCCTCGAATTTCACACCAAGATGAACGCGCTGGATCAGGATGTGCTCGCCATGGTTGGCCGCGCGGTCGGCATGGGGGCAAAGGGCGCGTTCAAGGCGTTGGTGATTTATAACGACGGCGAACAATTCTCGGTGGGCGCCAATATCGGCATCGCATTGTTTGCCGCCAATATTGCCGCCTGGGGCGACATCGAGGGCGCTATTGCCGCCGGCCAACAGGCGATGCTGGCATTGCGTAACGCACCATTCCCGGTGGTGGGTGCGCCGGCCGGCATGGCGTTGGGCGGTGGCTGCGAAGTGCTGCTGCATTGCGCCGCGGTGGTGGCGAGCGCGGAAACCTATATCGGACTGGTCGAGGTCGGTGTTGGTCTGGTGCCAGGCTGGGGCGGGTGCGCGACCATGTTGGCGCGCTGGTCCGCGGCACCGCGGCTGCCGCGCGGGCCGATGCCGGCCATGTCCAAGGTGTTCGAAATAATCTCGACCGCGCAAGTATCAAAATCCGCCGCCGAGGCGCGCGAATTGCTGTTGCTGCGCGACAGCGACGGGATCAGCATGAACCGCGACCGGCTGCTGGCCGATGCCCGCGCGCGGGCGCTGGCAATGGTTGCCGATTACGCCCCGCCACCGAGCGCCAAATTGCGCCTGCCCGGCCCAACCGGTGCCACCGCCTTGCGCATGGCGGTGGATGGCTTCGTCGCGATGGGGCGTGCGACCGCCTACGATGCGGTGGTGGGCAGTGAACTGGCGGTGGTGCTGTCGGGTGGCGATACCGACCATACGGTGGAAATAGACGAGGACGCGGTTCGCACCCTGGAACGCGCCGCTTTCATGGCATTGCTGAAAAAACCCGGCACTTTGGCGCGGATCGAGCATATGCTGGAGAATGGACGGCCTTTGCGCAACTGAATTCGCCGCCTGCCCCGTTGATGGAAAGACCCTGCCATGACCAGCTACACCGCGCCGCTGCGTGACATGCGTTTCGCGCTTTATGAACTTGCCGATTTCGCGACAGTGACCGCCCTGCCCGGCTGTGGCGAGGTCACGCAAGGTCTGGTCGATCCGATCCTGGAGGCCGGCGGGGTGTTTTGTGCCGAGGTGTTGGCGCCGATCAATCGGTCGGGCGACGAGGAAGGCTGCCATTTCGAAAATGGCGTGGTGCGCACCCCCGCCGGGTTCCGCGAGGCCTATGCGGCGTTCTGCCGCGATGGCTGGCCGGCGCTGCATGCCGATCCGGCCTATGGCGGCCAGGGGTTGCCGAAAACCGTGAGCCTGATGTTCGAGGAAATGATTTGTTCGGCGAATTTATCGTTCGGCATGTATCCCGGCCTGTCGCATGGCGCGTATGAGGCGCTGCGGGCGCATGGCACACCGGATTTGCAACAATTATATCTGCCCAAGCTGGTGAGCGGCGAATGGTCGGGGACGATGTGCCTGACTGAACCGCAATGCGGCACCGATCTGGGGTTACTGCGAACGCGGGCGGAACCGGCGGAGGATGGCAGTTTCCGGGTGACGGGGACGAAAATTTTCATCTCGGCCGGCGAACATGATCTGACCGGGAATATTCTGCACCTAGTGCTGGCGCGGCTGCCCGGTGCGCCGGCGGGGGTGCGGGGGATTTCGCTGTTCCTGGTGCCGAAATTCGTGCCGGCCGAGGATGGCAGGCCTGGGGTGCGGAACGCGGTGGCCGCGGGCGCGATCGAACACAAGATGGGGATTAAGGCGTCATCAACCTGTGTGATGAATTTCGACGGCGCGCAAGGCTGGATCGTTGGACAGCCGCATCGTGGGCTCACGGCGATGTTCACCATGATGAACGCCGCAAGGTTGTCGGTTGGCATTCAGGGGTTGGGGGTGGCGGAAGTCAGCTACCAGAACGCGGTTGCCTATGCGCGGGACCGGCTGCAAGGCCGGGCGTTGGGTGGGGTGGCGCGCCCAGACCTGCCGGCCGACCCAATCCTGGTGCATCCCGATGTGCGGCGCATGCTGCTGACCATGCGGGCGGGGGTTGAAGGCTGCCGGGCACTGGGGGTGCGGGTGGCGGTGGCGCAGGACATCGCGATGTCGCATGCCGACGCTGATGTGCGGGCGGAAGCCGATGACTACGTGGCGCTGATGACCCCGATCGTGAAGGCCTATTTCACCGATATGGGCTGGGAGGCGACGGTGCTGGGCATGCAGGTGCTTGGCGGGCATGGCTATATCCGCGAACACGGCATGGAGCAGTTCGTGCGCGATGCGCGGATTGCGCAGATTTACGAAGGCACCAACGGCATCCAGGCGCTCGATCTGGTCGGGCGCAAAATGTCGGCGCATGCCGGGCGCTATCTGCGGCGGTTTTTTCATCCGGTTTCGGCGTATATCGAGGCGAAACAGGGACAGCCGGCGCTGGCGGAGTTTGTTGATCCGCTGGCCAAGGCGTTTGTTCGGTTGCAGCAGGCGACGGCCGCTTTGGCTGCCAAGGGGATTGCCGATCCGTTTGAGGCGGGCGCTGCGGCGAGTGACTATCTGCGGCTGTTCGCGCTGGTGGCGCTGGCGCAGTTATGGGCGGAGGCGGCCGAGATTTCGGTGGGCAAGACCGAGGATTTCTATCGGGCGAAGCTGGCGACAGCGCGGTTTTTTATGGCGAAGATTTTGCCGCAGTCTTCTTCGCTGTTTAGTACCATCATGGCGGGTGGGGGGAGTTTGAAGGAGTTTGAGGATGGGTTGTTTTGAGGGAAGGTTGTTCTTTTTGTGAACAACCGGCTGTGGACTTACCGATTTTGGTGCCTCGGCGAGTGAACGGTTGCAGCCCATCATAACGTTTTGATTTAATTTTGTTCGTCATTGCGAGCGCTTGCGAAGCAATCCATGGCGAGGCACGCAAATCCCATCTTGGGTCGCGATGGATTGCTTCGCAAAGGCTCGCAATGACGATGTTTTGGTATCGGTCTATTACGATATCCCCGTAATCATCTCATCGAACACTCCAAATCCCTCCACCACCCGGCATGGTTCGGGTCTAGCGCTACCAGACGCGCCATGATCTGGCGCCCGCGCCGCAAATACCCCAACGCCTCCACCGTCTTGCCCGCCCCACCCTGCATCCGCGCAATCAGCAATACCGACACCGCCAGATCGCGCTGCCACCCTGCATTGCCGGACGGAAAGGGTTAAAAAACTCCGGTTTGCGGGCGAGAAACTCTACGTGTTTTTGCTACACAATCATAATAAATGTCGATAGTCCGCAGCGCCGTCTGGCATGGATTGCTTCGCAGGGGCTCGCAATGACGGCCGCGAGAGGGCCACGCTACCACCACCCTAAATTAGTGAAGTTTTTTTGCTTCTTTTTGCCCACAAAAAGAAGATTCTTCCTTACGCAGCCCTAGAAAACGTCTTTGGCACCCCCGCCCGTGCCAGATTGCCGTACATCGGCTCCTGCGGCAGCCCCTCATGCAGCACTGCGCGCGCGGCGATCAGTTTGTCGAGGTCGATGCCAGTGCGGAATCCGGTGCTTTCGAGCAGGAACACCAGATCCTCGGTGACGATGTTGCCAGACGCGCCGGGGGCGAACGGGCAGCCGCCCAACCCGGCGAGCGCTGAATCAAATTTGCGGATGCCTTCTTCGAGGCCGGCGAGCGCGTTGGCGATGCCGAGGCCGCAGGTGTCGTGCAGGTGCAATCCGTTGAGGATCGGGCCGATTTCGGCGCGGACGGCGCGCACCTTGGCTTTGATGTCGAGCGGATTGCCGTAGCCGACGGTGTCGGCGAGGATCACGCAGTCAGCGCCGGCTTGTGCCAGGCCAACGGCGACGCGGACGACGTTGGCGACCGGGATGATGCCGTCGAACGAGCAACCGAAGGCGGTTGAACACGCGGCGTCCACCATCACCCGGCGCGGCTGGGCGCGGAGCCAGGCGATCATGCGGCCGACTTCGGCGATCTGGTCATCGGTCGAGCGGTTGGTGTTGGACCGGCTATGGCCTTCGGAGACCGAAATCGGGATGGAGATGCGCTGGGCGCCGGCATCGTAGGCGGCCATGGCACCGCGCAGATTGGGGGCGTGGGCCACGATTTCGAGGCCGTGGCCGACTTGCGGCAACAACACCGCCTGGCGGGTGATGGC
>JACMOQ010000609.1 GCA_014377905.1 Acetobacteraceae bacterium
GCACCCGGACATCGGTTCCGGCCGGGAACACGGTGTCGAGATGGGCGGCAACAACGATTAGACCGCCATTGCCGCTGCCCCTCCGCAGCCCCATGGCGTTGCCGATGCCGTCAAGTTCGACATCTTCCAGCCCGTGGGCGCGCAGCATTTCGAGGTAATGCGCGGCCTTGACCTCCTCGGCGAAGGGTGGCGCGGGGATTTCGGTCAAGGTGATGATATCGGCGATGGTGCGATCATGGTCGGCGTCAAGCTGAGCCACCGCGCGCGCATAGGCGTCCGACGCCAAAATTTTGGTGACCACATCATTCATTGCCGCGCTCCACTATTGCAAGCTGACATTGCCGGGTGAAGCGACGGCGTGCAACGTAAGACGGCTCCGCGGTGCGAACCGCGAAGCCGTCATGCCAGTGGAGGGTGTTCCGTTTCTATTCAAATGGCGGACACCCACCCTCAGCCAATGGCGAAGGCGAGCCGATCGGATGATGCTCTAGCGACCGCTGCGCATGGGCGCAGATGTCAACTGCATCAGGTCGAAATTAGCCTTCGAGCAACCGGCGCCATTCATTTCCACATGGGTGCCGGTAGCCGATCGCATGCCGGTTACTGCGCCGGCCGGTCCGTTGCCGGAAACCGAGACCAACATTGCCGACAGCGCACCGTCGGCGGTAATGCCGCCCTTGATTGTGCTGATGCCACTCATGTCGCTGAAATAGGCAACGCCGTTAAGCGCGACCGCGCCACCTGTGGCAACAGGAACGATATGCCACTCGATGGGGGAGCATGTTGACTGGGTGGCTGGTGAACGGCCGCCGGCCCACTCAAGCCCCTGGGCCTGAACGGATGGAATGGCAACAATCCCCGCGCCAATGGCAAGAACGGCGGCGGCGATCGTTGAAACGGATAAGATTTTCATTGCTTGGTCTTTCTTGCCGACACGGGATGCAGACAACCGAAACAACAATGGAACGGCGCGTTATTGGATCGGCAGGCAGCCAGGACAGTGGAACTGACTAAACGAACTGTAATCCTTGGCTCCAAATGCCATAACCCTCGGAATATACGGATACCGATTGGGCGTGCAGACGGTCAGGCCGCGTGCGGGAACACCAAGCTGATCCGGCTGCCAATGCCTGGCTTGGCTTCAACCTCCAGTCTACCGCCATGGGCGTGCATCAGGCTACGCGCCAAGGTCAGTCGCAACCCGATGCCACGGCTGTCCTGGACGGTATTGCCGTGGCTGCCCTGCGACAGACCATTACCTTCGTCCTGGATGGTGATGGCAATCCCGTCAAGACGTTGTGTGGTGCTGATGTCGATCCAGTCCTGCTGGCCGGTGTTGCGGATCGCACTCGCCAGAACGCGCGCGAGGATATGTCGGAGCGCGCGGGGATCGGCGGTTATCCGTGCAAATTGGCTGCCAGGTGGCAGGCGCCAACTGCGCTGCCCAGGGACAAGATGGGCGGCGGCAGCGTCGACCGCCTGCACGACGATGGCACCGAGATCGATGGATTCCGGCCGCAGGATGTGGGGCGCGTCACCGGGTCGCGCCGCGGCATGCAATTCGTCAGCAAGGCTGAGCAGGTCGGCCGCGGTGGCCGCTATCATTTCGGGCCGGGCGTTGCTGGCCCCGGCATGCCCGAGCATTTGCAACCCGGCCAAATGCAGTTCCTGCGCCGCAAGGCCCAGTAATCGCGCGGTTTCCATTCTGGACGCTTCTGCCCGCGCACGGGCATGCACGCAGGCTTCACAGGCGGTGCTGATTTTAAACAGCCGCCAGGCGAGGATCAGGCAGGTAGTAGCCAAAAAGCCGGCGATAAGAAGGTCGGGCAACATCGGGCAACACTAGCCCCGCCAACCTTAAACAGCCGTTAAAGTCATCACAGACATCCCTGCCGGAATTAACCAGCAAGCGTGGCGATGCTTTAGGCAGTCGCCTTTTTTGCGGCGGCCTTAGTGATCTGGCGCTTCACCACCAGCGCCGCTTCCGGCAGCTTGGAGTTGTTGGTTCCCATCAGGAAGGCATCAATGCCACCATTCTTTTCCACCGTGCGGATCGCGCGTGTTGAAAGGCGCATGCGGATCGAGACGCCGAGCGTGTCCGACAGCAGCGAGCTTTCCTGCAAGTTCGGCAGGAAACGGCGGCGGGTTTTGTTATTCGCATGGCTGACGTTGTTGCCAGACAGCACACCTTTGCCGGTGATATCGCAGCGGCGAGCCATATTCGGAACCCTCAACAAAAAACGCGAACAAGCAATACCGCTTGCCCGGACGAACGGAAGGCGCGGCTTATCGCCAATTCGGCGGGTTACGTCAATGGCCGCTCAAGTTGTTCTGCCGCCATCCGAGGCGGTGAAGCAGTGGCGTTGCGCCCCCTACATCCAGCACTTTAATGCCTCGCCACGTTCGGAGTGGGGTTTCGTCCAGTCTGGCGCCAGGAGTGTGGCTTCTGCTGGGCTACGGGCAATTCCAAGCTTTTCGGCGCCTCCCCGGCGTGTGCCGGCTAGCGGATCACGACGGGATTAATGTTCTGTGCGTTTCAACTCGCCATTGCGCACCGAGGCAATCGCGTTGTTCAGCACCCGGATAA
>JACMOQ010000610.1 GCA_014377905.1 Acetobacteraceae bacterium
CCCGGTTGCCGATGAGCTTGCACCCCGTCTGCGCAATTCGTTTTTTCTAGCCGGATTTTCCGCTCTCGTTGCGGTGCCACTTGCCGTGTTTCTGGGATTGATGGCAGCGATTTACCAGAATTCCTTCTATGACCGGGCAGTAAATTTCTTCACCCTGATGACGATTTCCATCCCGGAATATTTGGTTGGCTATCTGCTGGTGAAATATTTGTCGGTGCGCTGGCAGATATTTCCATCGCTTGCCAATGTCATGCCCGACACGAGTTTTGTCGACCGCCTCGACCTTACGTTTTTGCCGATGCTGACCCTGGTGCTGGTGGTTGTTGCCCATATGATGCGGATGACGCGGGCGAGCGTGCTCAACATCATGGCCAGCCCCTATATCGAAATGGCGTTCCTCAAGGGCCTCACCAAAACCCGCGTGGTGGTGCGCCACGCTTTCCCCAACGCGTTGGCGCCGATCATTGCGGTGATCGCGCTTAATCTGGCGTATCTGGTGGTGGGCGTGGTGGTGGTCGAAGCAGTGTTTGTCTATCCCGGCCTCGGCCAGTTGTTGGTCGATGCGGTTTCCAAGCACGACGTACCGCTGGTGCAGGCCTGCGGGCTGATTTTTTCGTGCGTGTTCATCCTGCTCAACCTGACCGCCGACGTGCTGGGCATTGTCAGCAACCCGCGACTGCGGCGCCCACGATGAGGATCCGACTATACGGCCAGATCGTTCCGCTGTCGGCGATGATCGGCCTGCTGATCATCGGGGTAAATGGGTTCGCGGCCGTATTTGCGCCGATTATTGCGCCCTTTGCCGAAGCCGACGTGGTCGGCGATGCCTGGGCAGAAGCGGATTGGACCCATCTGCTCGGCCTCGACAATCTCGGCCGCGATGTTTTCAGCCGTTTGCTGTACGGCGCAAGGCTGTCGATCGGCCTCAGTCTTATGATCACGACGCTGAGCTTCATGATCGGTGTGGTCGGCGGCTTTACCGCGGCCATCGGCAAGGGCTGGATTGATGCCACCTTGTCGCGCTTCGTTGATCTCATTCTCGCAATGCCAACGCTGATCTTTGCTTTTGTCGTGCTGTCGGTGATGGGCACCGATCTTGCGGTGCTGGTGGTGACCTTGGCTTGCCTCGACAGCGTCAAAGTGTTTCGGTTGGCCCGCGCGCTCGCGGTGAATGTTTCCGCGCTGGAATATGTCGAGGTTGCAAGATTGCGCGGCGAGGGGCTGTGGTGGGTGATTACCCGCGAAATCCTGCCCAACACCACAGCACCGTTAATTGCCGAGTTCGGACTGCGCTTCAGTTTTGCGTTTCTGTTCGTCGCCGCCTTGTCGTTCCTGGGTCTGGGCGTCCAGCCGCCAACTGCCGATTGGGGCAGTATGGTCCGGGACTATCGCGACGTAATCGCGCTCGATCTGCCCGCTCCGTTCTATCCGGCCGCCGCGATCGCGCTTCTCACCATCGGGGTGAATTTTGTGGTTGACTGGTTGCTAGCGCTGCAATCGCGTGGCTATGGGGAAGGGGCATGACCGACGCTCAGATGTCGGACGTTACCAACACACGCATTCTTGACATCGACAAACTGCGCATCGAAGTGCGCACCGATGCCGGGCCTGGCCCGGTGCTGGTCGATGATATCAGCTTCACGTTGCAAAAGGGCCAGGTGCTTGGGCTGATCGGTGAAAGCGGCGCCGGCAAATCGACCGTTGGCATGGCGATCCTGGGATATACCCGCGCCGATTGTTTTATCACCGGCGGCCGCCTGTTGTTCCAAGGCCGCGACATCCGCACCATGTCACCCGATGAACGCCGTGCGCTGCGTGGTCCGGGGGTCGCCTATATCGCGCAATCTGCCGCGGCAAGCTTCAATCCCGCGCACACGCTGATGGAGCAGATTTGCGAAATCCCGGTTCAGCTTGGCCTGATGTCACTGCCCGAGGCGCAGGCCCGCGCAATCGAATTATTCCGCGAACTCGACCTGCCCAACCCTGATCATTTCGGCGAACGCTATCCGCATCAGGTCAGCGGTGGGCAATTGCAGCGCGCAATGGCGGCGATGGCGATGGCGGCACGGCCCGCGGTGCTGATCTTCGACGAACCTACCACGGCACTTGATGTCACCACCCAGGTCGAGGTGTTGGCATCGTTTCGGAAGCTGATCCGCGAGAATGGCACGGCGGCAATCTATATCACCCACGACCTTGCGGTGGTGGCGCAGATTGCCGACGACATCATGGTGTTGCGGCACGGCAAGATGATCGAATATGGCCGCGCCGACGACATCCTGCAGAACCCGCAGCAGGAATATACCCGCCGTCTGGTCGCCGAACGTGCCGAGGGCCATGGCGGCGGCCAGGCGCAGGCCCAGGCAGCTTTGCTTGAAATCCGCCATGTAACTGCCAGCTACACAGGGCTTGTCCGGGTGATCGACGATGTCAGCCTCGCCGTCAGCCCGGGCGATACCCTCGCGGTGGTGGGCGAAAGCGGCAGCGGCAAATCGACCCTGGCGCGGGTGGTGATGGGGCTGCTGGCGCGCGAACAGGGCGATGTGCGCTTCGCTGGCGACAGCCTGCCGGCGCGGTTGAAAGACCGCACACGGGAACAATTGCGTCGGGTGCAGATGATCTACCAGAGCCCCGATGTCGCGCTCAACCCGAGCCAGACCTTGCTGCAGATCATTGGCCGGCCGGTGCAATTCTATTTCGGTCGCGACCGGGCGGCGGTGCGGGCGCGGGTGCTTGAATTGCTCAAGATGATGGATCTGCCGGCCGATTTCATCGACCGCAAGCCGGCGGCATTGAGCGGCGGGCAGAAGCAGCGGGTTGGGATTGCGCGCGGGCTGGCCGCCGAACCCGATCTGATTATCTGCGATGAAGTGACGTCTGCCCTCGACCAACTGGTCGGCGAGGAAATCCTTCGTCTGTTGAAACGCTTGCAGGACGAACTCGGCGTTGCCTATCTGTTCATCACCCATGACCTCGGGGTGGTGCGGCGGATCGCCAACAAGGTTGCGGTGATGCGGCACGGGGTGGTGGTGGCAGCTGGCGAGACCAAGACCGTGTTTGCGCCGCCAATGCACCCTTACACCGAATTGCTGCTGTCGAGCGTGCCCGAGATGCGCAGCGACTGGCTCGACGAAGTGCTGGCCGGGCGGGCGTAGGTGTCGGACCGGCGCCTTGAAAACCGCGTCCTGATCTGGGTATGTCTGCTGGTGGGGGTCAATCAGCTCGGCTTTGGCGCCATCGTGCCGGTGTTGCCGCAATACGCGCAATCGTTCGGCGTTTCGGTTTCAGCGATCGGCATGGCGACCGGGATTTATGGCCTCGCACGCTTTTTGCTGGCCGCGCCCGCCGGTGGCATGGCGGATCGTTTCGGTCGCCGGCGCGCGCTGGCCTTGGGCGGACTGGCCACGGCGGCCGGCAATCTGTGGTGCGCCTATGCCAGTTCCTATCCGGAATTCCTGACCGCGCGTTTCCTTGCCGGGGCCGGGGCTGGGTTGATTGTGACCACCGGTCAGATCGTGCTCGCCGATATCAGCCCGATCGAGCGGCGTGGGCGCATTTTGTCGATTTACATGTCGGCCTTCGTGTTTTCGGTTGGAATTGGCCCGCTGCCTGGCGGGGTGCTGGCGGAACATTTCGGGCTTGCCGCGCCCTTTATTGGCTTTGCGGTGGCGGGTAGCCTGTCGGGGCTGCTGTCGTGGTTTGCCATCCCGGAAACCAGCCACACGGCGCATGCCGCCGCCGCCCAGGTGCCGGGCATGCGCCCATCCTATGGCCGCCAGGTCCAGGCGCTTGGCCGTCAACCGGGCTTTGTATTGGCCTGTCTGGTCAACCTAATGAACACAGCAGCGCGCACCGGCGGATTATTCAGCATTGTGCCGCTGATCGGGGCGTCGCGCCTTGGCATGTCGGTGCAGGATATTGGCATTGCGATGGCGCTTGGTTTGGTGATCGGTCTGGTTGCCGCCTATCCCTCCGGAGTGCTGGTGGATTATTTCGGCCGTAAGGCGGTGATCGTTCCGGCAACGATTGCGACTGGCACCGCATTGCTGCTGTTCTGTATCGCCGACAGCCCGGCCGGCTATATCGCGGCAAGCCTGGTCTGGGGGCTGGCAAGCTCCATCGGTGGCTCGGCGCCCACCGCCTATGCCGCCGATGCCGCGCCGCCCGGCATGAATGCCACCACGTTAAGCCTGTTCCGCATGATCGGCGATTTCGGCTATGTTGTCGGGCCGATCCTGATGGGCGTCGTCGCCGACCTCGCCGGCGCCAATGCAGCCCTTGAGCTGATGGCCGCAACGATGGTTGTCGTCGCAGTGCTGTTCGCCTGGATTGCGCCCGAGACCTATCGGCGGAGGGGAACAGGGTAGCGGGCAGGGCGGTCCCGGCTTGTCATAAAACCGTCGCCGCACCGTCATCGCCCGGTCCCATCCACCGCCTACAAATCTCCTTCCGTTCCTGGAGAGCCTGTGATGAAGCCGCGCAACGTCCTGCTGATTGTCGTCGACCAATGGCGTGCCGACCACGTGCCGCATCTTGGCGCCACCCATTTGCGGACCCCCAATCTCGATCGGCTGTGCCGCGAGGGCGTAAGCTTCCGCAATCATGTCACCACCGCCGTCCCGTGCGGCCCGGCGCGCGCCAGCCTGCATACCGGGCTATATTTGATGAACCACCGCCAGGTGCAGAACTGGGTGCCGCTCGACAGCCGCCACGTCACTTTGCCCCAGGCCGCCCGCGCCGCCGGGCACGATCCAGCGCTGATCGGCTATACAACCACCGTGCCCGATCCGCGCCGCACCTCCCATAACGACCCGCGCTTTCAGAACCTTGGCGACACCATGGAAGGCTGGCGCAGCGTCGGCGAGTTCGGCCCCGATCATGACGGGTATTTCGGTTGGCTGGCACAGAAAGGCTATCCGGTTCCGGCCCAGCGCGAGGATATCTGGCTGCCGGAAGGCGAGCACGCGATGGCAGGCGCCACCACCCTGCCGGCGCGCATTCCGAAAGACCTGTCCGACAGTGCCTATTTCACCGAAAAAGCCCTGACCTATCTCAAGGGTCGCGGTCAGAAGCCGTTTTTTCTCCATCTCGGCTATTACCGCCCGCACCCGCCGTTCGTGGCGAGCGCGCCCTATAACGACATGTATCACGCTGCCGACATGCCGGCCCCGGTTCGCGCGCCGACTGCGGATGACGAGGCCGCGCAGCATCCCTTGCTCGGCCACTATCTTCGGCATACCCGCCAGGCGAGCTTCTTCCAGGGCGGGCAGGGTATGGCGGCCGAAATGGACGAAGCCACCATCCGCCAGATGCGCGCCACCTATTGCGGCATGATCGCCGAGGTTGATGACTGTCTCGGCCAGGTCTTCGCCTATCTGGACGAGGCGAAATTATGGGACAACACCCTGGTGGTGTTCACCTCCGACCATGGCGAGCAGCTTGGCGATCATCATCTACTCGGCAAGCTCGGCTATCACGACGAAAGCTTTCGCATTCCGCTGGTGATCCGCGATCCGGATCTGCTGGAGGAAGCCGGCCGCATCGAAGACGCCTTCACCGAAAGCGTCGACCTGATGCCGACCATGCTTGACTGGCTCGGCGCCGATATCCCGCCTGCCTGCGACGGGCGCAGCGTGATGCCGCTGCTTGAAGGCGCGCGTCCGGCTGACTGGCGAACCGAGCTGCATTACGAATACGATTTCCGCGAGACATTTCATTCCAAGGCCGAAGCCGAGCTTGGGCTCGCGATGGATGACGCAAACCTGATGGTGATCCAGGACGAAAGCTGGAAATACGTTCATTTCACCGCCTTGCCGGCACTGCTGTTCGATCTCACCGCCGATCCGCAGCAATTCACCAATCTGGCCGACGATCCTGCGTATGCGGCCGTGGTGGCCGACTACGCCCAGCGCGCACTGTCGTGGCGGATGCGGCATGCCGACAGGACGCTGACCCATTACCGAGCGTCGCCCACCGGGTTGCAGATGCGCACGCGCGGAGCCAAATCGTGATCCTGTTCGGCGGCGCGATATAGGGTGGAAGTCGATACCGTCTTTTGCGATGGATTTTCGACTGGGGAATTTTCGAGTCTGAAGGCAGGCAAGCTGTTCTTTTGCGAACAAAATGCAGCTTCTTGCCTACCCTATTCCGCTTCCTTGCGGATCAATCCTAACCGCCTGACCAGCGCCGGCATCGTCAGCCCCTGCGCGAAGACGGAAAACGCCACCACTGCGAAACCGGCGACAATCACCGTGTCGCGCCCTTCCAGTTCCACTGGCAGGCTGAGCGCGAGTGCCAGCGCCAGTGCGCCGCGCAAGCCGCCCCAAACCAGCACATGCTGGTGGCGCATTTGCACCGCCAGCCGGCTTTGGCGGAATGGCAAGCAGAGCGCGTAAACCGCCACTGCCCGGCCGACCATCACCAGGGCGATCACCACCCAGGCGGCCGCGCCGAACATCGCCGGCGCGCGCTGGCTAACCTCCAGTCCGATCAGGATGAACACGATCGAATTGGCGAGGAACGCCGCATACTCCCAGAAGGCCAGCATCGGCGCCCGCGAAACCGCGTTGTCTTTCTGCCGATTGCCCACCACCAGCCCGGCGGCAAGGGCGGCTAGAATGCCCGACGCATGGGTAGCTTCCGCGATCAGGAACGACCCGTAGGCGATGATCACCGTGAGGGTGATTTCGACCAGGTGATCATCGGTGCGCCCAGCCAGCAGCAGCATCGCGGCGGCAACCGCGGCCCCGATTACCAGACCGCCGCAGATGGTCCAGCCCGCCATGCCAGCGATCGCGACCGGACCCAGCATTGCACCGCCGGCGACCGCGAGCGCGATGCTGAAACCAACCGCGGCGGTGCCGTCGTTGAGCAGGCTTTCCGCTTCCACCAGCAGCGCCAGACGCGGTTCGACCTTAAGCTCCTTAAAGGCCGCGATGACCGCGACCGGGTCGGTGGCACCGATCAGGATGCCAAACAGGATCGCCCCAATCCAAGCCCAGCCCAACAACGCGTGAACGCCCAGCGCAACGATCGTCGCCGAAATCGCCACGCCAAGGATTGCGAGCAACAAGGTGACCGGCAAATCGCGCCGGAACTGCGCCCACGGGATCTGCACCGCCGCCTCGAAGATTAATGGCGGCAACAGCACATTGAAAATCAGCGCCGGAGTAAGCTGCAACTCAATTTTGACGGGTAGAAATGCCAGCGCGATCCCCGCCGCAACCAATGCGACGCTGTAGGGCAGGCGCAAGCGCCGGCTGATCACCGCGACAATGGACGCTACCAGCAGCAAGATCCCGAAGGTTGCCATCGGCATGGCGTCAGGCTTTCACCATGTCCATGAACCGGCGTAGCGTGTCGATCTGGGCATCGAAAGTCGGCATCCGATACATCGGATAAAGCATCACCCGCGTCGCCCCGAGACGTTTCCATCCCGCCACCGCCTTGGCCCAAAGCTCCTCGTCGGGCGTCTCCATGCGCAGCCAGGCCTCCAGCCCGAATGTCGCCGGATCGCGCCCGAATTCGCGCAAATAGCCATGGAGTTGGGCAAGTTTGGCCTCCCCCGCCTCGTTCGGCGCCAGGATCGGCATCCAGCCATCGCCGATCCGGGCGCAACGGCGGATCACCGCGTCGGCCGAGCCGCCGAACCAGATCGGGATCGGCCGTTGCACCGGTGGCGGCAGGATGTTGACGGCGTTGAGGGTGTGGAACTTGCCTTCGAAGGTGACCAGATCCTCGGTCCATAATTTGCGCATCACCGCGATTTGCTCGGCCTGGCGCGCGCCACGGGTTTTCCAGTCCATCCCGAGCGATTCGTATTCAATATGGTTCCAACCCACCCCGACACCGAGCCGCAGCCGGCCGCCGCTTAACAGATCGACCTCGGCGGCCTGCTTGGCGACCAGCGCGGTCTGGCGCTGGGGCAGGATTAGCACTCCGCTTGTCAGGGTGACTTTGCGGGTGACAGCGGCAATGAAAGCCATAGTGGTGAAGGTTTCGTGGAATGGATCGTTTTCGTTGTAAGTCGGCGCCCAACCGTCGCGCGGGGCGGCGCCAAGGACATGATCGGCGACCTCGATATCGCTGTAGCCCATCGCTTCGGCGGCCTGGGCCCAGTCGCGGATTTTGGCCGGGTCATTTCCAATGTCGCGGGTGGGGAAGAAGGCGCTGTATTGCATGGGGGGGGCCCGTTATATGTGGTTGCCGAAAATCTAGGGCAATCGGCGTGCACGCACCATGCTGCCGATTATCCTTGCAGCGGCCAGCGCCGAGGCACATATATGCGCTGTGGAGCTGCTGGGTGCGTCAGGTCAACATCCCCAGGGCCAACTAGTACTCCCAGGGAGCTGGCTCTGATGTGATCTTGGTCACACTACCCGGTGCCCACCTGCTTACGCGGGCCTTGGGAGGATGTATAGCCAACGGCCATGGCGGCTCCACACTTTGATCTTCCGGCCGCGAAGGCCGCTGCCCGCGCAATCGTGATGTCGCGTCGTGACGCGTGCGACCCTGGCGTTGGTGCCGCCCTGGCGCGGCATGTGCTGACTTCAATCGCCATTCCCCCAGATGCAATCATTGCCGGATTCTGGCCGATGGGCCGCGAAATTGATATTCGGCCATTGCTGGATGCGCTATTGCGACGGG
>JACMOQ010000611.1 GCA_014377905.1 Acetobacteraceae bacterium
ATTCGACGCCGCACACCCCCATGGTGACCACCGGATCGCAGAATGTTGCGTCATCGCTGGCGATGATCAGATCGCAGGCCCAGGCCAGCATTAGCCCGCCGGCGATGCAGCGCCCTTGCACGGCGGCAATCGTCGGCTTGGCGAGGTTGCGCCAGCGCCGGGTGATTTGCAGATAGATTTCCTGCTCGCGCGCCATTCTTCCATGCGCGCCTGGCTCGGCAAAGCCACCCCAATGGCCGACCACTGGAAAATCCGTGCCCAGCCCCTGCTTGCCGGTACGGCGCAGATCATGGCCGGCGGAAAAATGCGGATCGGCACCGGCGAGGATGATAACTTTCACCGTGTCGTCCTGGGCCGCGGCATCGAACGCGGCGTTGAGGTCGTAGGTCATGTCCAGATTCTGCGCATTGCGCGCTTCCGGCCGGTTCATGGTGATGCGGGCGACGCCCTCGGCGGGGGTGTCAACAAGAACGGTGTCGTAGCTGGACATTACAGGCTCCCGGGCTGGTGTTGTTGGACCCAGTATGCACCCGCGTTCAGGAATTGGTATCCGCCAGCGCCGCCCCGATTGCATCGGTGGCAGTGGCACGATCACGCGCCTCAACCGCCCGGCGCGCGCGCTGCAGCGTGCCGACGATCTGTTGCGCGCTCGGCGTGCTTGCCCGCGACGGACGTTCCGACCGGGTCAGCACCCGGCTTTCGGCGCGTTCCAGCGCTTCCTGCGCTTCCCCCCAGCGCCCGGCTTCGACGGCAGATTTGGCCGCGAGCAGGAAGGCAAGGGGGGAACTGTCCTCGTTGATCGTGGGCGCCGGCAGGGGCGATGTGGGTTGGGCGATGGCGTTGGAGGCTAGCAGCATGAGGATCAGGAAGATGGGCATTTAGGGCTCCAAATATTGGGAGAAGGGTGTTCTTTTTGTACAAAAAGAACCAAAAAAACTTTTTGATCCTTTGTGGCCTTCGGCGTGACTCCCTCCCCAGACGCACGCCAACGGCAACAGAGTCAAAAGAAGACCTTCCTTGAACCTTGCCTTACCCCTATCCTTGCTTCAACAGGAGCAACCACCATGCGAAATTCGGAAGAAATCTGGACCCTCGTCGATCAGCACCGTGAAGCGTTTGAGGGCCTCAGCGACCGGGTGTTCGACACGCCCGAGGTCAATTTCCACGAATATCGTTCGGTCGCCGAGCACACCGCGATGCTGCGCGAGCAGGGCTTTCGCGTCACCGAAAACGTCGCCGGCATGCCGACCGCGGTGATGGGCGAGGCTGGCGATGAAGGCCCGGTGATTGCAATTCTGGGCGAATACGATGCGCTGCCGGGCCTGGTCCAGCAAGCTGGGCTGGCATCGCACACGCCTTTGCCGGGCGATGGCGCCGGCCATGGCTGCGGGCATAACTTGTTGGGCGCCGGCGCGATGCTGGCCGCAACCGCGGTCAAGGACTGGCTCGCCGCCAATGGCATCAAGGGGCGGGTGCGATATTATGGCTGCCCGGCGGAAGAAGGTGGCTCGGGCAAGGCGTTCATGACCCGCGCGGGTGCGTTTGCCGATGTCGATATCGCCATCACCTGGCACCCGATGCCGTTTCCGGGGGTGAACCCGGCCAAGTCGCTCGCCAATGTGATGGTCGATTATTCATTCGCCGGGCGGGCAAGCCATGCCGCCGCCACGCCGCATCTGGGCCGGTCCGCGCTTGATGCGGTCGAACTGATGAATGTGGGTGTGAATTATATGCGCGAACACATGCCATCCAACGCCCGCATTCACTACGCAATGCTCGATGGCGGCGGCGTGGCGCCCAACGTGGTCCAGGCATCGGCCAAGGTGCGCTACATGATCCGCGGTGAAACCTCCCCCGATGTCCGCGCCCTCGCCGCCCGGGTGCGCAAGATCGCCGAGGGTGCGGCGCTGATGACCGAAACCACCGTCACCGTGCAGCCGGTCGCCGGCATGTCCGACCTGATCGGTAATCGCCCGCTGGAAGAAGCGATGCACGCCAATTTCATGCGGCTCGGCGTGCCGGAATGGGATGCCGATGACCGCAAATTCGCCGAGGATATTCGCGCCACTTTGAACCCTGAAGACATCGCCGCGCATTACAAACATGTCGGCCAGAAGCTGCGCACCGACGAACCATTGCCGGAAGTGATCATCCCGCTCGACCAGAAGGGCGAAGTGATGATGGGCAGCACCGATGTTGGCGACGTGTCCTGGGTGGTGCCGCTGGTGCAGGCCGATGGCGCGACAATCGCGATCGGTTCGCCGTTCCATTCCTGGCAGTTCACCGCCCAGGGCAAGTCGGCGCACGCCAAAAAAGGCATGGTCCATGTCGCCAAGGTGATGGCGGCAACCGCGCTCGATGCGTTGCAGAACCCAGACCTGATTGCGGCTGCGAAAGCCGAGCTTGTCGCCCGCACGGGCGGCCAGGCCTATGTCTGCCCGATCCCGGACGAGGTGATGCCGCCTTGTCCGCCCCGGCCCTGATCGCCTATTTGGCCGCCAGCAATCCACCGTAAAGCGCGAGATGGGCGTCTACCGTTACCGATGGCGCCACCGGATCGCGCAAGCTGGCGGCCATCGCGGCCACTTCGGTGCGATCGGCCGCGAGCCTTGTCACCAGGGCGGCGAGCTCGGTCGGATCGCCCGGCGTCAGGTGCCAGCCATCGCGACCGGGCCTGATTTTCTCGGCCATTCCGCCAATGTTGGAACATATCACCGGTCGGCGATTGCGGATTGCCTCCTGGATCACCACCGGCGAGTTTTCCCACCAGATGGACGCCACCAGCACCACATCGACCTGCTGCATCAGCGCATCGACGCGGCGATTGTCATACGCCCCATGAAAGCGCACCCGGCGCCCGGCCTCCTTGCGGCGGACTGCGAATTCTTCGCGGAATTCATCGGGCTGGTCGCTGTCGTCGCCATGCACGTCGAACACCACCGCGACATCGTCGTCCAGCATTTCGGCGGCGTCGAGCAACACGTTAATGCCTTTGAGCCGTGTGGTCTGGCCGAAGAACCCGATCCGCAACGTTGAGTTATTCGCCGGGCGGGCAATTTCGGTCGGGGCGGGGCCGACGATGTTTTCGAGGACTGCCATCTTCGCGGCCGGCACGCCCCAGGCGATATAGCGATCGGCGAGGAACTGGCTGGGGGAAATGAAGCTGTCCACCAGATCGAAGAAGCGCTGGATATAGGTTTGGCGCAGAAAGAAATCGGCACGGCTGTATTTCGGGAAGCAATGGTTGCAATCGCGCGGACTGGCCTGGTGGCACAGCACATCGCCATCGGTCTTAATCATCTGGCCGTAATGATTGCAGATCGCCTGGTATTCATGCAGGGTCAGAACGATCTTGCAGTTCGGCAAGGTCTGCCGCGCGATCAGGAACGCATCGACGCCGAAGATCAGATAATGGTGAAAATGCAGGATATCAGGCCGGACTTCGCGCAACATGGCAGCGAACGCGCCGGGAAAATTCTTGTCGCGATTGGCGAAGGCAAACCAATTGAACGGGCCGGCACTATAAAGATAGGAATTATCGCCGAAAGGCTGGGTGATGCAGCTGCCCGCCCGCGCGCCTTCCGGTTCGCGCGAGCATCCCAGCAACCATGATTTCCATCCCAAGCTGCCGCCAACCGCCGCCGACAACGCAGAAGCCGACATTTCCGCCCCGCCGCGCGACAAAGCCGGGTGGCTGTGGGTCAGCACCAGAACACGCTTTTCAGTCTGCGGACTGGCCGCCATGGGCGCTATCGCCGGACGCTTGGTCATGGCCGGTGCGCCACTTTGGGCACCCAGCGCTGGTTATAGACCCAGGCGTTAAACAGGGTGAGGTTCATCCGCCAATGGCGCCCGGATAGCCCCTGGGTTTGTCGTTCCAGGTGGTACATCCTCACGTCGAGATCGACCGCCGATGCAAGCCCGATTGCCGCAAGGCGCCGGCACAGATCCGCATCCTCGAAATCCCCGATTGCATAAGCTTCATCGAGCCCGCCCAGTGCCAGCAGATCGCGTCGGCGCATCACAATCGCGGCACCGGTAATCGCCTCGGCCATGCGCAGGCCGGTCGTTCCGTCCGGGCGCAGACCCTTGCGCGGATGTAACGGGAAGCGCAAATCGCCGAATTCAGCCAGCGGCGCCAGTGCCATCCCCTCGTGCTGCACCGTGCCGTCTTCAAACAACAGCATCGGCCCGACCGCGCCGAGCTTGGCATCAGCCTGCAAGCGCAAGATCAGCGCAGTGCCCCAGCCGGCGTTGATCGGAAACACATCCGAATTCAGCAGCGCCACAAACGCCCCCCGCGCAGCATGCAGCCCAACATTGGTCGCCGGGCCGTAGCCAAGATTGCGGGTCAGGATCAGCAACCGGATCGGCACGTTAAAGCGCGCCGCCACCGATGCGGCAACATATTCGGCCTCGGCCTCCAGGGCTGGATCGTCGAGAACATAGATATATTCGGTCGCCGGCCCAGGCGGGGCATGGGCGAACAGCCCGATCTGATATTCCATGAAATCGGTTCGGCCAAATAACGGCACCACAACCGACAGCATGACAGGCGCTGCCATCGGCCCCAGCGCGATGTTGCGCGGTGGCCGCACCGTGCGCAGCCGCGCCGCGTTGAGCGCGCCGATCGCCGGGCCGTAGACATGGTCAAAACTCGGCGCCACTTCGCCATAGCGCGGTGCCGATTGGATCAGCAGGGTTTCGATTGCCGCCATGCCCTGCAACCGAAACCGCGGCAGCAGGGCATAGCCAATGGCGCCCGAGGTCGTTTCGACCGAGATATGGGCGGCTTCGGCACCGGGCGCGATGGCATTGGCGACAAAAGCCGCGAACCCATAGGCATCGGCATCGACATGCAGCGTGGCGGCAAGATGCTCCAGCACGTCAAGTCGCGGAACCCTGATCATGTCGCCGAGTTTGATCGGGGTAGCAGTGGTCCCGCTATGCAGGGTGATCGCTTTGACCCCGCCCGGCGCAATCAGCCAACCCAGCAACGCCACGCCGTCGTGCAAACCCGCGTCGGTCGTGGGGCACAGGATCGCTTCATCGAAATTCAGCAGCAGCGGCGGACGCAGGCGATCGAGCGTGCTGTGGCCGGCGAATTTCTCGCGGCGAAGGATGTTGGTGAGCAGCATCGCCGCCGGGGTGTCGCCGAGCAGGTCGAGCCGGTCGAGCATATCGGACCGCACGTCCTCATGTCGCATCGCCCGCGCCGAGGCTGGCACGCGCAGACGGTAAATCCAGCGGCCCCAGGACAGTTCGACCGTGCGCAGGCGCCCGGCGGGCGGCGTGCCGGGCAACGCCATCACCAGATTGGCGCCCGATTCGGGTGCGGCGGGATCCATCGCGCAATCGGCTTCGCCTTCAAGGATTGCGTCGCCAAAGACCGCCCGCAGCGCAACCTTGGCGGGCCAGCGCGGCGTTATGTCGTCCAGGTTTGCGGCCCCTGCCAGCATCCACATGCCGCTATCGGGCTCAATGCCAAAAACCAAAAGCTGCCCGCCGCCATGGCGGGTCGGTGCCGGGGGCAGTGCGATGCTGGCCGAGGTGGCGCGCCAATGGGCAAATGCATCGCGGCATTTCCCGGCGGCGATTGCGGCCGCGATCTGCGGGTCGCTATCGTGATAAGCCTTAAGATTATCCGACGGATTGGGGGCCAACAGGGCGGTAGCGCCATGCTTCAAAAAATGCTCATAGCCCGAACCCAAAGTTCCACGACGGATTGCCTCAGTGATTTCGGGGTATTCGGCACGATAAAACGCCTCATCAAAGCCCGCGACCGGATCACAGGGCGTTGTCTGGTCTGCGGTTAGGTAGGCATGCAGTGCCCCATAGGCGGCAGGCTTGTGGCGGGCGGCAAACCAAATAGGATCAAAATAGATCGAGGTCGTGGGTTCAGCCCGCTTGGCGGCCAGCCGGTCAGCCAGGAAATC
>JACMOQ010000612.1 GCA_014377905.1 Acetobacteraceae bacterium
CGCAGGCACCAGAATTGCCACCGCTGCTGGTCCAGTCGCGGTTGAAAATCTGCACGAAGGCGCCGACGCGTTGCTTGCCGCTGGCGGCAATGCCCGGATCAAATGGATCGGCCATCGTGTGGTTGATTGCACCCGACATCCGAACCCGACCGATGTTTGGCCAATTCGGGTTTGCCGCGGTGCGTTTGCCGACAATGCCCCGGTGCGTGATCTGATGCTGTCCCCCGATCATTCGGTTTTCATCGACGGGGTGCTGATCCCGATCCGCTATCTGCTGAACGGTGCCACCATTCGCCAGGAAGCGCGGGCAACTGTTACCTATTGGCATGTCGAACTGGACCACCATGGCGTGATCCTGGCCGAGGGCCTGCCCTGCGAGAGCTTCCTCGACACCGGCAATCGTGGCGCCTTCACCAACGGCGGTGAGGCAGTGATGCTGCATCCGGATTTCGCACTGCAAGTGTGGGAGCGCGAGGCTTGTGCAAAACTAGTTGTCGCCGGCGCCGAACTCCAAGCCGCACGCAGTTTTTTGCTTGATCGTGCGGCCGCCCTTGGTCATGTGATGACCGACAATGCCGATCTGCATCTGGTGGTAAATGGCGAAATCCTGCGGCCAGAAATCGATGGCCGGGTCTATCGCTTTGCCCTGCCCAATAATGCCGCCTTGGTTCATCTGATGTCCCGCCACGGCGTGCCGGCGGAGATGTTCGATGTCAATTCCGACCATCGTCGTTTGGGCGTGGCGGTTTCGGCCGTGCATGTGGACGATGTTGCGCAGGACGTTGCTGATATGACCGGCCAAGGCTGGCATGCGGCGGAGGCCGGCTGGCGTTGGACCGATGGTGCCGCGACTATTAAGGTTGCCGGGGCGCGTGGCCTGAAGGTCGAAGTGATGACCGCCGCACGCTCATGGCAGACGGTGGCCGCCGAAACGAAAATGCAGCTTGCAGAATCCGCCTGACCTGACAACTCGCAGGGCGGCTTTCATCCGCCCTACGAAGCAACAAAACCCGCCCGGCCTGCCGTCACGGGGGACGGGACAGCAAACCGAGCGGGCCACTGGCGATGGGACGTGACCCACCGCCAAGCTCGGAGCGTATTACTTCCAGGACGGCGCGTTGGACGCCCAGGCATGGCCATGCACCAGGCCATCGTCGTGATCCTGCTTGGCCGCGGGCGCGGTAGCCTTTGCGGCCGGTGCATGGTCATCATGATCGTGGAACTGGTCAGCTTCGGTGCTGCCAGCAAAGGCGGTGGTGCTTGACTTGCCGCCCGACACTGCCATCGCGACGGCATCGAAGTACGACACGCCCACTTCGCGCTGATGGCGGGTCGCGGTGTAGCCATCGGGTTCGGAGGCGAATTCAGCCTGTTGCAGTTCCGAATAGGCTTCCATGCCGCGATCCTTGTAGCCCAACGCCAGCTTGAACATGCTGTGGTTCAGGCTGTGGAAGCCCGCGAGCGTCACAAACTGGAACTTGTAGCCCATTGCGCCGATTGCACGCTGGAAGTTGGCGATGTCCTTCGGCGGTAACTTTTTCTGCCAGTTGAAGCTCGGTGAACAGTTATAGGCCAGCATCTTGCCGGGGAATTTCTTATGCATTTCGTTGGCGAAACGCTCGGCATCAGCAAGGTTCGGGTCGGACGTTTCCCACCACAGCAAATCGGCATAGGGCGCGTAGGCAATCGAACGGGCAATCGCATAGTCAACGCCGACGCCCGGCTTGATGCGGAAAAAGCCTTCTGCGGTGCGCTCGTTGCTGATGAAGGGCCGGTCGCGCTCATCCACATCCGCGGTCAGCAACTGGGCGGATTGGCTGTCGGTGCGACACAGCAAAACGGTCGGCACGCCTTCGACATCGGCGGCGAGGCGGGCGGGGTTCAGGGTGCGGATATGCTGGCTGATCGGCACCAGCACCTTGCCGCCGAGATGGCCGCATTTCTTTTCGCTGGCCAACTGATCCTCGAAATGGACGCCTGCGGCGCCGGCTTCGATCATCGACCGCATCAGTTCATAGGCGTTCAACGCGCCGCCAAAGCCTGCTTCGGCGTCGGCCACAATCGGCGCCATCCAATGCATGGACTGGTCGCCTTCCATGGTGGCGATCTGGTCGCACCGGCGCAGCGCGGCGTTGATGCGCTTGACGACATTCGGCACCGAATCCACCGGGTAAAGTGACTGGTCAGGATACATCTGGCCCGCCGTGTTGGCGTCGGCGGCCACTTGCCCGCCCGACAGATAAATCGCCTTCAACCCGGCCTTGACCTGCTGCACCGCTTGGTTGCCGGTCAGCGCGCCGGGCGTGTTGGCGAACGGTTCTGACTTCAACAGCGACCACAGGCGGCGGGCGCCCATGTCAGCCATGGTGTGTTTGACCCGGAAGGACCCCGACAAACGGGCGACGTCGGCGGGGGTATAATCGCGGACAATGCCATTGAAACGCTCGGCGTCAAACGTCGGGCCGCTGGACAGGCCGTCGGGGGCGAAATGCGGGGTTGGGGTGGCGGTCATGATGAACTCCAAATCGTCAGGGGTCGATGGAGTGAATTATTCACATTGCATCTGCGAAGAAAATAGGGAAAATGCGGTGAGACTCGCAATTTAGTAAGATTATCAACCCGTAAATCTGTAAATCAGTAAAGATTGTAAAGTATGGCCAAGCCCCTGATCGGACGCACCGTCCGCCGTTTGCGGCTCGAACAACGCATCACCCAG
>JACMOQ010000613.1 GCA_014377905.1 Acetobacteraceae bacterium
CGAGGCGTTCGGTTGCCGTCAGCACGAAAACGTCGGTCTGGTCGGCCACCAGCTTCTTCTGCAACGCCTTGTAGATTTCGTTCTGCTTGCCGACATTGATTTCTGACCGGGCGGTGTCAATCATCGCTTCAACATCCTTGTCCTGCAGCCAGCTCATTGACGCCCAGGTGCCGGCGGCCGTGGCCAGATTCTGCTTCGGCAGCACCAAGGCGCTGATACAGGCATCAGCGAATGCCGCCGCCATCGGGCCACCGCCCCCGGTGCCGAGATAGAGCGTCTCGCGGATTGTCGTGTAATCCAGCGCATAGGCAATAACGCGGCGGACATGGACGTCGTCGGTTGGCGGGACCAAGTGGTTGAGCTTGATATCGGACCCCGTCGCCGTCGGGTTGGCGATAATCTTGTAGTCCTCGAGCTTGCTGATCGAGTCGTAAGTTTCGGTCGCCTGATAGCGGCTCGACATACTCAGCTCACCGCGGGTCGCCAGTGCTTTGACGGTGGCTTCGTCGGTGGTTGGGATGAAGCGCACTTCGTCGATCGCGCCCGGTGCAAAACCCTTATGGTAGCCGGGAAAGCGGGTGACGGTGAACGGGCCGCCGCGCACGAAGCTGGTCAGCGCATAGGGGCCGGTCCCGGCGGATTTTTCGGCGTTGATGGCGAGCATGCGGCGGATGGACCACACAACATCCTTTGCCTTGACCGGCTCGCCGTCCTGGAAAATCGCCTTTGGGTCGATGCTGAAAGTATAGACTTTGTTGTCCGGCGAAATTGTCCCTTTATTGGCCATCGTCGGAAGGCTGTTGCCGTTACCATTGACTGTTGTCAGGCCTTCATAGGTGTTCACCGCGCCGAGATATTCCGTGTATTCCTTGACCTTCGCCGGATCGGTGGTGCCGAGGATTTGCGTGAGCGTGACGGTGATCGTGTTTTTGGCGGCAGCCGGCACGGCGGTGAGTATTGCGAGGCCAAGCAGGGCGGCAATACGGATCGGGCGGGACATGGCTATATCCTTGTGCAGAACACCTGTGTGCCGACGATAAGCGGGGTTT
This sequence comes from Acetobacteraceae bacterium, assembly GCA_014377905.1. GTDB lineage: Bacteria > Pseudomonadota > Alphaproteobacteria > Acetobacterales > Acetobacteraceae > CAITOL01. The sequence continues at coordinate 1,050 of JACMOQ010000613.1, forward strand.
TCGGCGCTGGCAATCAGATTGGAGTGTGGGCAACGTCGCCGATGCCGAGTTTGTAATCCCTCGCTTAAATTTCCTTGATCGCCTTACCAATCGCCACCAATGTCGCATCAATGACCGCATCATCATGCTCGGTGGATAAAAACCAAGCCCCACGCTCCAGCGCCCGCACGCCGTGACGGAGCAGCGCGGTGGTGAAGGCGATATAGCGCGGGCGGTTCATCCGCCCCAGGTCAGCCCAATTGCGCGGCCGCGAGGAAAGCCCAAGGGCGACGTGAAATATCTGCGGCAGGCCGCCGACATTGGCCGCGATCCCCGCACCATCGAACGCCGCCTGGATGCCCACCATCAGGCGCTGACCGCGCGGCGCGATGCCAGCAAGCGTTGCTGGATCACCCAGCCGGCGCAATGCCGCAACGCACGCCGCCATTGTCACCGCCTGGCCATTATAGGTGCCGCCATGGACCACACCCTTGGTCACCAATTCCATGAGTTCAGCACGCCCGGCGATGGCGGCAACCGGGAAGCCGTTGGCCATCGCCTTGGCGAAGGTAGCGAGGTCGGGCGTCACACCCAGCAATTGCTGTGCCCCGCCGGGGGAAACCCGGAAACCTGTGATCACCTCGTCAAAAATCAAAACCGTGCCGGCGGCGGTGCAGGCCGCGCGCGCGCCTTCGAGGTAGCCCGGACGTGGGAAAATCGCCCCCTGGTTGCACATGATCGGTTCCATGATGACACCAGCGACATCGCCGCGCGCCAACCGGGCTTGCAATGCCGGGAGATCGTTCCACTCCAGCACCTCGATCTCGCTGGTTTCAGTTGCCTGGCCGAGGCTGCCGGCGACCGGCCCGTTGGCGCCTGGTGGCGGGGTTGTCGACCACAGAATGTTATCGAACCAGCCATGGTAGTGCCCAGCAAACTTCACGATCACCCGCCGGCCAGTGGCGGTGCGCGCCAGCCGCAGTGCGACTTGTACTGCTTCGCTACCCGACGAGCAGAACCGCATCCGTTCGGCGCACGGCACCATCTCGCAGACCAGCCGTGCCGCCTCGGCCTCGGGCGTTGATTGCCCGCCATATAACAATCCATCGCCCATTTGCGCGGTGGCGGCCGCAATCACGTCGGCGGGCGTGTGGCCCAGGATCATCGGGCCCATGCCGAGATAATAGTCAATCAAACGGTTACCATCGACATCGATCAGATAGGGTCCATCAGCGCGGTTGAACACCAGCGGGGTTGGTGCAATGCCGAGGCGAAAATTGCTTGATACGCCGCCGGCAAGATAGTGCGACGCAGCGGCGATGCGCGCCTTGCTCGCGTCAAAGCTCAGTTCTTCCGACATGATGCGTCTCCCGCCTTCATTAAGCAGATCGTTCCGGAACAGGCGCAGAATGTCAACGAAATATCAGGTCAGGAAGTTTTTTTGTGTCTTTGTTATCAAACAAGGAAGACCTTCCTTGACCCTTCCGCCCATCGGTTTAGGCTGATTAGGAACCAGTCCGAGGATGCCAGCCCATGCCCGCACTATCCCAAAATCCAGCCCCCAACACGCTGGACGCGCTGAAATTTCGCTGCATCGGCCCATCGCGCGGCGGCCGCGTTGTGGCGGTTGCGGGCGATGCCAACGACAAAATGACCTTTTATTTCGGAGCCTGCGCCGGCGGCATCTGGAAGACCACTGATGGCGGGGGTTATTGGCGCAAAGTGTCGGACGGATTTCTGACGTCGTGGTCGGTGGGCGCCATCGCGGTGGCGCGCTCGGACAGCAATGTGGTCTATGCCGGCATGGGCGAGACCACCATCCGGCTCGACGTGTCCTATGGCGATGGGGTCTATAAATCGACCGATGCCGGGCGGAGTTGGATCCATATCGGCCTGCGTGACACCAAGCATATCGGCAGGGTGCTGATCCATCCGGAAAATCCCGATCTGGTATATGTCGCGGCACTCGGGGACATTTTCGGATCCAACGACGCCCGCGGCGTTTACCGGTCCAAGGATGGTGGCGCCAACTGGGAGCGAATTCTGTATCGCAACGAAGAAACCGGTGCGATCGACATGGCAATGGACGCCAGCAATCCGCGTATCATGTTTGCATCGATGTGGCAGACGCGGCGAAATTTCTGGAACATCACCAGCGGCGGCCCCGGCTGCGGGCTGTTCCGGTCCACCGATGGCGGCGACACGTGGGAAGAAATCACCACCGCGCGCGGCTTGCCGGATGGTGCGCTTGGCAAAATCGGCGTGACCATATCACCGGTAAAGCAAGGCCGGGTCTGGGCGCTGATTGAGGCGATCGATACTAAGACCGGGCTTTACAAATCCGATGATTACGGCGCCACCTGGACTCTGATGTCCAATAACCGCGACCTGATGCACCGGCCTTGGTACTATACCCATGTTTTCGCCGATACCGGCCATGAGGACACAGTTTACGTCACCAATCTCGGCATGTGGAAATCCACCGACGGCGGCATCAGCTTCAACGAAATCAACACCCCGCATGGCGATAACCACGATCTTTGGATCGATCCGAACGATTCAAGCCGAATGGTCGAAGGCAATGATGGCGGCGCCTGCGTGTCGTTCAATGGCGGGCTGGTATGGTCGTCGATCTACAACCAGTTGACCGCGCAATTCTATCGCATCGACATGGACAGCCGTTATCCCTATCGGGTTTACGGCACTCAGCAGGATAATTCGTCAATCGCGGTGCCGTCGGCCGGGGTGTGGGGTGCCATCCCGCTCGCCGATTGTTCTTATCCAGGCACAGGCGAAAGCGGCTTCATCGCGGTCAAGCCCGATGACAACAACATTGTCTATTGCGGTGCGGTGGGGTCAAGCCCGGGTGGCGCCGGCGCATTGCAGCGCTATGATTACGGCACGGATCAGATCCAGCTCCGCAATGTCTGGCCGGAACAATCGACCGGCACCGCGCCGCGCGATTTGCGCTACCGCTTCGCCTGGACCTACCCGATCGTGTTTTCGCCGCACGACACCAACGTGCTTTACGCCGCCGGCAATCATGTGTTTCGTACTACCAACGAAGGCATGGATTGGGAGGAGATTTCCCCCGATCTCAGCCTTAACGACAAAACTCGCCAGGACCATTCCGGCGGCGACGTGACGCGGGAAAGCGCGGGCGCGGAAGTCCATGCAAGCTGCGCGTGCGTGGCCCCATCACCGCATCGCCGCGGCGAAATTTGGGCCACCACCGATGACGGCCTGGTGCATGTCACCCGCGATGACGGCAAAAGCTGGCAAAATGTTACGCCGCCCGGGATGCCGGCGCTTGGCTATATCGGTTGCGTGGAAATCTCGGCGCATGATCCCGATACCATCTATCTCGCCGCCACCAACTACAAACTCGCCGATTACGAACCCTATCTGTTTCGGACCCGCGATGGCGGACGCAACTGGCAGGTCATCAACGGCGACTATCCGGCCGGGGAGATTACACGCGTCGTCCGCGCCGATCCGACCACGCCGGGCTTGCTGTTTGTTGGCAGCGAAACCGGCCTGTTTTTCAGCAGCAACGATGGCGCGAACTGGGCGCGGATGGGCGGCGGTTTCCCGGTTGTCCCGGTCTATGATCTCAAAATCAAAGGCGCCGATCTGGTGGTCGGCACCCATGGCAGGTCGTTCTGGATCCTTGACGATATCTCACCGCTGCGCGCTTTGGCTGCTGGGCCGCATCAAGGCGTGATTGCGCCGCGGGAAACGGTTCGCACCAAACTGCATTTCGCCGCTTTGAACGCGGTGCGCCAGAACATCGCCTTTAACCTCGCCTTCGGCATGGAGGGCGGCATCGCCGTGGTGGATATGCCCGATGGCACTAAACGCCGTGAACATCTTGATGTCGGTGAAAATCCACCTAATGGTGCAATCACCTATTACTGGCTCGATAGTGCTGATCCGGGGCCAGTGGTGTTGACCTTCCAGGATGCCAAAGGCGCCGTCATTGCGCGCTTTGCCAGCGACGACATGGACCTACCAGCTCCACGCCGGCCGTCGACCAAGGCTGGGCTCAACCGGTTCGTCTGGGATATGAAATATCCCGGGCCAGTCAAGATCGATGCGGCCCTGGCGCCCGCGCGCCAGAAGCCGCTTTCGGCGGAACCGGACAATCCATCTGGCCCGACCATCGCACCTGGCAGTTACCTGGTGGAGGCGAGCATTGCCGGCACGCTATCCTTGGCTGGGTTTACCGTCGTGAAGGACCCGCGCCTTTCAACCACCGATGCGGAATATGCGGCCCAGCTCGCGCAGTTGCAGGCGCTGACCGCCTCGCTGTCGAGCGTGCATCAGTCGGTCAACCGCATTCGGCGGCTGAAGGTGACGTTGGAGGCCCTGACCCGCCGCGACGATGCGGCCACGCTCGCCGACAAGGCGCGGGCCGGCATCGATGCCCTATCTGCGATCGAGGGGACACTGGTCGACGTCAAGCGGCAATCCGCCCGCGACGGTTTGCGCAATCCAGCTGGCTTGGCTGACACGTTGGGCAATCTGGCGGCAGCGATCGCGATTGCTGACTGCGCACCGACCAGTTCGGTGAAGGCGGTTGCCATGGGAACCATGGGAAAAGTGTCGGGCGAAATTGATAAGCTCGAAGCCTACATTGCCGGCGAACTTGCCGACATCAACGCCGCGGCCGGCAACCTGCCACTGATCGGGGATTAACAAAAAACGGCCGTTCCACCTGGATGGAACGGCCGTATTGCAATGGCCCGAACAGGCTCAGGCTTTCGGCTTGCGCCCACGCTTGACGGGCGCGGCCACAGGCTTCGGCATCGGGGCGGCAGCGGGCTTGCGGCCAAGGCCGATGGTCTTTGCCAGTTCCGAGCGGCGCGCGGCATAGTTCGGCGCAACCATCGGATAATCCGACGCGAGCCCCCAGCGTGCACGATATTGTTCCGGGGTTAAATCATACGATGTCGCCAAGTGGCGCTTCAGCATCTTCAGCTTTTTGCCGTCTTCCAAGCAGATAATATATTCGGCAAACACCGATTTTTTAACGGGGACAGCAGGTTCCGGGCGCACTGGCTCGGCGGCGACATGGCCTGCACCTGACAGACTGGCGTAAACCGAGTTGATCAGCGCCGGCAATGCTTCCGAGGCGACATTGTTGTTGCCGAGATGGGCGGAGACAATTTGTGCCGTCAATTGTAGCATACGACCGTGATTCTGTTCGTCTGACATTGAACTCATTCGTTGTTGTGAAGGCGCTGGTATAGCGTGCGATTCGACTTTTTGCATCTGTTTTGTTCAAAACGGCTCAGCAAGCGAAGTAGACTCTGGAAAGGTCTACTTTGTTTTAAAACAAAGAAGCAACAAAACCTCCCACTTTATTGGCGTTGGCGTGGGGCCTCACCGCGATCCCACACCAAAGACAGCAGAGTCACAGAAAGTTTTTTTGGTTCTCTTTGTTCACAAAAAGAACTGCTTTCTTCCACCTTCACAAAACCACCTCCTCGGACCATATTGGCGAAGAACAACACGAGAACACACGGATGGCCGGCAACATTGTCGTGCGCGGCGCGCGCGAGCATAATCTGAAGAATATCGACGTCGAAATCCCCCGCGACATGCTCACCGTGATTACCGGTCTATCCGGCTCGGGTAAGTCCTCGCTTGCCTTCGATACCATCTATGCCGAGGGCCAGCGCCGCTACGTCGAAAGCCTGTCGGCCTATGCGCGCCAGTTCCTTGAACTGATGGGCAAGCCCGATGTTGACAGCATCGAGGGCCTGTCGCCGGCGATTTCGATCGAACAGAAAACGACCAGCCGCAACCCGCGATCGACCGTCGGCACGGTGACCGAAATTAATGATTACATGCGCTTGCTATGGGCGCGTGTCGGCGTGCCGTATTCGCCGACGACCGGATTGCCGATTGAGGCGCAGTCGGTCGCCCAAATGGTCGATCGGGTGATGGCGCTGCCGGAGGGCACACGACTGATGCTGCTGGCGCCTGTTGTGCGCGACCGCAAGGGGGAATACCGCAAGGAACTCGCCGAGTTGCAACGCCGCGGCTTCACCCGCGCGAAGGTCGATGGCACGCTGTATGACATCAGCGAGGTCCCGGCACTCAACCGCAAAATCAAGCACGAGATCGAGGCGGTGGTGGACCGCATCATTGTCCGTCCTGATATTGCGAGCCGCCTGGCCGACAGTTTCGAAACTGCGCTCGCATTGTCAGACGGCCTCGTTTACGCGGAAACCTTGTCAGAACCGCCCGACCGCATTGTGTTTTCCAGCCGCTTCGCTTGCCCGGTTTCCGGCTTCACCATCGCCGAGATCGAACCCCGGCTGTTCAGCTTCAACTCCCCGCACGGCGCCTGCCCGTCCTGCGACGGCCTTGGGGTGGAAGCGTTCTTTGATCCCGACCTGGTGATTCCGGACCCGCGCAAATCAATTGCCGAAGGCGTGGTTGCCCCCTGGACCGGCGCGCAATCGCCCTATTACGACCAGACTCTGCAAAGCCTCTCCCGCCACTATAAGGTCACCACCCGCACCCCTTGGGAGGATCTGCGCGCGCCGGTGCAGCAGGCGATCCTGTTTGGCACTGGCGATACGGCGGTAGCTTTCGCCTACAAGGACGGAGTGCGTGAATACACCGTCACCAAGCCCTTCGAAGGGGTGATACGCAACCTCGCCCGCCGCATGAAGGAAACTGACAGCGCCTGGGTGCGCGAGGAACTTTCCCGATATCAAGCCGAAAAGCCCTGCGCTGTATGCAATGGCGCGCGGCTGAAGCCTGAGGCGTTGTCGGTGAAAATCGCCGGATGCAGCATTGCCGACGCCAATGAGCTTTCCATCCGCCGCGCACGCGATTGGTTTGGCACGGTACTGCCGACGCTCACCCCGCAACGGCAGGAAATTGCCCGGCGGATATTGCGCGAAATCGAGGACCGGCTGCAATTCCTGGTTGATGTCGGCTTGGATTACCTGACTTTGGCGCGCGGCTCGGCGACGTTGTCGGGCGGGGAAAGCCAGCGCATTCGCCTCGCCAGCCAGATTGGCTCGGGGCTGACTGGGGTGTTATATGTGCTCGATGAACCATCCATCGGGCTGCATCAGCGCGATAATGCGCGGCTGCTTGGGACATTGCAGCGGCTGAAAGCGCTCGGCAACACCGTGCTGGTGGTCGAACATGACGAGGACGCGATCCGCTCCGCCGACTACCTTATTGATATGGGACCGCTCGCCGGCGTTAATGGCGGGTATGTGGTGTCGCACGGCAGTGCCGCCGAGGTTGCCGCCGATCCGAATTCGCTGACCGGGGATTATTTGTCCGGGCGCAAATCTATTGCGGTTCCGGCAATGCGGCGGCCGGTCCAAAAAGATCGCCAGATCCGGGTGATCGGGGCGCGCGGCAATAATCTTAAGGACGTGACCGCGGGTTTCCCACTCGGGGTGTTCACCGCCATCACCGGCGTATCGGGCGGCGGCAAATCCACCTTGGTGGTCGATACGCTGTACAAAGCCGCCAGCCGCAAACTGATGGGATCGGGCGAGGTGCCCGCCCCCCACACCCGCATCGACGGGCTGGAACTACTCGACAAGATCATCGACATCGACCAGTCCCCGATCGGCCGCACCCCGCGATCTAACCCGGCGACCTACACCGATCTCTTTGCGCCGATCCGCGACTGGTTTGCCGAACTGCCGGAAAGCCGGGCGCGCGGCTATAAATCTGGGCGCTTCAGCTTCAACGTCAAAGGCGGCCGCTGCGAGGCCTGCCAGGGCGACGGCGTTTTGAAAATCGAAATGCACTTTCTGCCCGATGTCTTTGTGACCTGCGATACTTGCAAGGGCCGCCGCTATAATCGCGAAACCCTGGAAATAAAATTCCGCGATAAATCAATCGCCGAAGTTTTGGCCATGACCGTCGATGAAGCGGTGCCATATTTCTCGGCTGCCACCCGCATCCATGACCGGTTGAAAATCCTCCAGCAGGTCGGGCTCGGCTATATCGCGCTTGGGCAGTCATCGACGACGTTGTCTGGCGGCGAGGCCCAGCGCATCAAACTGTCGAAGGAACTGGCGCGGCGGGCAACCGGACGCACGCTTTATATTCTCGATGAACCCACCACCGGGTTGCATTTCGAGGATGTGCGGAAACTGCTCGAAGTGCTGCATGCGCTGGTCGATCAGGGCAATACCGTGGTGGTGATCGAGCATAATCTCGAAGTGATCAAAACCGCCGACTGGGTGATCGACCTTGGGCCCGAAGGCGGTGATGGCGGTGGGCGGATTGTGGCGGAGGGGACGCCGGAAATGGTGGCCGCAGTGGCGGAAAGTCATACCGGGACTTATCTGGCGCCCTTGTTGCCCAAGCCCGCCAAAACCAAGTCTTCATCGGGAGGCACCGCGAACCGTAGGAGCCGTTTGTGACCCCTCGCTGCGTATATGGCTTGTCGCGGGGGCAATTTTGGACACCCCCCCTGCCCCCAATAATTCGTCAGGCGCATTGCAGCGACCCCAAGCGAGACCTACACATAGACATCGGCCGTGCTGGTCGGACGAACCACCTGACACCCATCACATCCAGAACAGGCAAGGAGTCGCACAATGTCGTTGAGGATCAATTCGGAGGCCCCGAATTTTACCGCCGAGACCACGCAAGGCACGATCAACTTTCATGAATGGATCGGCGATCACTGGGCGATCCTGTTCTCCCACCCTAAGGATTTCACCCCCGTCTGCACCACCGAATTGGGCTACATGGCCGGGCTGAAGCCGGAATTCGACAAACGCAACACCAAGATCATCGGCCTGAGCATTGACCCGGTAACCAACCATGCCGCCTGGGCGAAGGACATTGAAGAAACCCAGGGCCACGCGGTAAATTTCCCGATGATCGCTGACACTGATCTGAATGTCGCGACGCTCTACGACATGCTGCCCGAAGGCGCCGGCACCACGTCGGAAGGCCGTACCGCCGCCGATAACGCCACTGTGCGTGCCGTTTTCGTCATCGGTCCGGACAAGAAGGTCAAGGCGATGCTGATCTATCCGATGAGCACCGGGCGCAATTTCGACGAAGTTTTGCGTCTGCTCGAGTCCTGCCAGCTGACCGCCAAATACACCGTCGCCACCCCGGTGAACTGGCGCAACGGGCAGGATGTGATCATCCCGCCGGCAGTGTCGGACGACGCCGCCAAGCTGAAATACCCGCAGGGCTGGAAGACCTTGAAACCTTATCTGCGCGTTGTAGCCCAACCGAAAGACTGATCACCGGGAGGCAACGATGCTGGTTTTCAGACAATTATTTGACCCGCAATCCTCCACCTACACCTACCTGCTCGGCGACTTGCCGAGCGGGGAGGCGGTGCTGATCGATCCGGTGTTCGAACAGGCCAGGCGCGACGCGGCGCTGATCGGGGAGCTAGGGCTCAAGCTGGTCGCAACGCTCGAAACCCATGTCCACGCCGACCATGTCACCGGCGCCTGGATGCTGCGGCAGAAATCGGCCAGTGCCATCATGCTGGCAAAAAACAGCGGCGCGGCCGGTGCGGACCGTTATCTGGTGCAGGACGATGTGATCGCTTTCGGCACCCGCCGTTTGATGGTTCGCGCTACCCCAGGGCACACCAATGGCTGCCTGACCTATGTGCTCGATGATCGCAGCATGGCCTTCACCGGTGATTGCCTGCTGATCCGTGGCAGCGGCCGCACCGATTTCCAGCAGGGCGATCCGGCCGCGATGTACCGGTCGGTCCATGAGCAGATTTTCAGCCTGCCCGATCCCTGCCTGCTCTATCCAGGCCACGACTATCGCGGACTGACGGTAACAAGCGTTGCCGAGGAGCGCCGCTTCAACCCGCGTCTGGGCGGCGAGATTGGGGTGGCCGATTTCGTCGGCTACATCCAGAACATGCGACTTCCCCACCCGAAGCTCATCGATATCGCGGTGCCGGCCAATCTGCGCTGCGGCCAACCCGGCAATGACGGCACGATGGCGCAGGCGCCCGGGCCGGATTGGGCAGATGTGCATTATAACTTTGCCGGCTTGTGGGAAATCGATCCATATGGCCTTGAGGAGCACGCGGCCGAGGTGCAGATCCTCGATGTTCGCGAACCGGATGAATTTACCGGGCCACTTGGCCACATCGCCGGCGCCATTCTGATCCCGCTTGGTCAGCTTGCCGGACGAGTGGGCGAATTAAGGAATAACCGGCCGATTGTCGCGGTATGTCGGGCGGGAGGGCGGTCGGCGCAGGCCATTGTCATCTTGGCGCAGAACGGGTTCCCGGGCGCCGTAAACCTCGCTGGCGGGATGCTGCGGTGGCGGGCGGAAGCCCATTCGGTGGAAGGTGGAAGCCAATAGGCGTGAAGCCGCCGCCCTGGATGCCTATTACCATGCGCCGTTGAGCCATTCTTTATCGCTCAACGGCGCATGGTATCAGGGCGCGTTTGCTCGGGGTTCAGCCGGTAACCGCCACCCTCGGTGACCAGGAGTTTGGCCGCCGACGGATCGGTTTCGATCTTTTGACGCAGCCGATAAATATGAGTTTCGAGCGTGTGGGTTGTCACCTGGGCATTATATCCCCAGACCTCGTTCAACAGGGTCTGGCGACCCACCGCAACCGAACCGGCGCGGTAGAGAAATTTGAGGATCGCGGCCTCTTTCTCGGTCAGCTTGATGCGGCGGTTCTGGTCAGGAAGTTCAAGCAGCTTAGCGGCAGGGCGGAACACGAACGGGCCGATCAGAAAGATGACGTCCTCGCTGCTGTCAAAGCTTCGCAACTGCGCCCGCAAGCGCGCCAGCAGTTCCGCGAGGCGAAACGGCTTCGCGATATAGTCATTGGCGCCCGCCTCGGGGCCATTGACGACATCGGACTCCGCGCCCGATCCGGTCAGCATGATGATCGGGATCTTGATCCCGGCGCCCCGCAGCCGCGCGCATAAATCGCGCCCATTGCCATCGGGCAGCGCGATATCAAGGATGAGGGCATCGAAATGGCGTCCCCGGTCGAGCAGGATAGTGTCGGCCTCGGCAATGCTGCCAGCCTGGCTGACGACAAATTCCCCGCCTAAGCCGAGCTGTTCGGCCAGGATCGCGCACAACGCCGGATCATCATCGACGATCAATACTGGGCGGGCAGCCGCCATTCCCTCAGTCTCCCCTTGTCAATCCAAACGACGCATAATCATGCGTCAAAAGAGTGACCAGCGCGACTCTTCATGCGGCAGATGCGCGTAACAAGCTAGAGCGAGAAAACTACCAAATCGGTTTCAATCGTTTTGCCGCTTCCCATCATCCAGTGGGTTAGTTTTTCCGCGCAGGCCCCCATATGACTGATTAGCCATTTGCAACGGGAATAATTCTGTCGCAATGATCGTCCTTCACCAACCCTATTTGCGGTCGTATTCCGCAAATCGGGCACTGAATTGTGGAATAAGAATGAACGCTCTACCGCCGCGCGACTATGATGCAGACCTGAGTTCAGACCGGGTTTCCGCGCGCATTAGCCCCCTGCCCGACGCCGAGACATTGCGGGTGCGCCGCGTGCACCGCGCGATCGCGGATCTGCGCCGCGGCACTCCGGTAATCCTGAATGGCGCCGCACCGCTGATCGTGTTGGGTGCCGAGACTGCCGGGGCTGCCGGGCTGGAAGATATTGCGGCACTCGCCGCAGGGCCGGCATGTTTGCTGCTGGCCAGCGGGCGGGCTGAAACCGTGACCGGGGTTAGCACCGCCGTGGTTGCGGTGGCGACGCCGGAAGGATTGCTGGCCCCGGCTTTCCTGAGGGCGCTTGCCGACCCGACTGCTGAACAAATGCTCGGTATGCACCCCAAGTCAGCGCCGGTGCCCGTGCTCGCCGACGCTGCCATTCTGTTGGCCAAGCTCGCGCGGCTGCTCCCGGCGGCCGTGGTGGCGCCAATTGCGGCACTGGACGCGGCGCGGCTCCGCGATTTGCTGGTCGTCGAGGCGGGCGACGTGTGGGCCTATCCGGCGATTGCGGCAACCAGGCTGGTGCGGGTCGCGGAAGCATCGGTCCCGCTGGAAGACGCCACCGATGCGCGCATCATTGCATTTCGCGCTCCAGATGCCGGGATCGAGCATCTGGCGATTCTGGTCGGACGTCCCGAAGCGTCCGAGGCACCGCTGGTGCGGCTGCACTCGGAATGTTTCACCGGCGATCTACTCGGCAGTTTGCGCTGCGACTGCGGGGCGCAGTTGCGCGGCGCGATAGCGCGCATGGCGGCCGATGGCGCAGGTGTATTGGTCTACCTTGCCCAGGAAGGCCGCGGTATTGGCTTGGCCAACAAGCTGCGTGCCTACACCATGCAGGATCGCGGGCTCGACACGATCGACGCTAATCGGGCGCTGGGATGGGGCGCGGATGAGCGCAACTTTATGGTCGCGGCAACCATGCTGGAAGAACTCGGTATTCCGTCGATCCGGCTGCTGACAAATAATCCCGACAAAGTTGCCGCGATGACCAGCTGCGGCATCCGGGTGCAAACTCGGGAAGAGCACGCCTTTGCGCCCAATGGGGTGAACAATCACTACCTCGACACCAAAATGCGGCGTTTTGGGCATCTTTTGGGTTGACGGTAGCCCCCGCCATGGTTGATCCGGGCCGAATCGCCCGGGTCACGGGCGATGGCTGGCTGATCCACCGCGATCGGCGGGTGCGGGCAGCGCTCGGGCACGGCGGCGTGCGGGCCGACAAGCAGGAAGGCGATGGCGCCACGCCCCTGGGGATTTTGCCCTTGCGCCGGGTTTTCTACCGCGCCGACCGCATCGCCATCCCGACCACCCAATTGCCGCGGGAGCCGATAACCCAGACGGATGGCTGGTGCGACGATCCCACCGACCGTGCCTATAATCGCCATGTCGGGCTGCCCTATACCGCCCGGCACGAGGAATTTTGGCGCGCCGATCATATTTATGACCTGGTAGTCGTGCTTGGCTGGAACGATGCACCGGTGATCGCCCGACGCGGCAGCGCGATTTTTCTTCATCTCGCGCGTCAGGATTACGCGCCGACTGATGGCTGCATTGCGCTCAGCCTGCCCGATCTGGGCTGGTTGCTGGGTGGAGGGGTGACCGCGGTCGAGGTCGTAGGTTAGCACGTTACCAAGTCATTGCAGTATCGATTTTTGAAACCCGGCGACTGCTGCGTGCACCGAACGCGCTCTGCCATTCCTTGAAGGCCATGTAGCGCGGCGCAAGAAAGTGATAAGTCTTGGTGATCCTTCGCCAGCCCTGCTCGTCAAGTTCGCGGACTGTAACCGGGCCGGCGGCTTCCCAGGCGAGCAGGATCGGTTCCCATGCGCGCTGACTTCGGTAAAGCGAGTCGCGGTTGGAGCGGATAAAGGCTCGCTGACTGGCTGGATTGCGCAGGGCAGCCATGATTTCGCTGGTTTGGGCGTCAATTTCCGAAAATCTCTGGCTGATCGCGGCCGTCGCGGCGACGCTGAGTTTCGTGGTTTGCTGCAGCGCTTCCTGTCGCGCCACGCCGAGCCGCTGGCCGCGGCCAAGGCCGGCAAGAATGCCGCTCACCAATATGACCCGACGCAACAAGCCGTCGCGCAGCGCCTCGATATAGGCGAGCTCCTCAGCGAGGGCGGCGATCAGGGACAGAACCTCGGCCGAACTGCCCAGATGCAAGGTTTCGGCAGCACGTTCAAACGCGTCGTGCACAATCTGGCGCAGCGCGGCATCGTCGTCGAGGGCGACGGATAGGGTTTCGGCCGTAAGTCTTGCCGCACGGTCTGGTGCAATCCAGCTCAGCAAATGCATACGAAGTTTATTACCGGCGAGCCGACGATGCCGGTCCGCGGGTTCCCAGCTGGCCTCCCCGTTCAGTACTTCGGTTGGCAATGCGTCGCCGATGCGAAGTCCTGGAACGAAATCCAGGCTTTCGGCAATCAGACTGAGCATGCGTCCGTCCGGACTGGAGTCCTCGATCGCGAATTCACGTTGCAACGAGCGCAGCGGCACCGCGGCTTCGCGGTCACCCATTTCGACCACCACCACCGGCGTGCCGTCGGGTTCAGACCGACGGAACATCCGGACATTGAGCGTACTGAAGATCGGGTGGTACAAAACGCAGAGTTCAGTATCCGATGATGGCGCCAGCATCTCTATTCTCCGGTCTTGAGGACGATAGGTTCGACCTCCAAGGTTAAGGAACCGTCATCGCTCCGGCGGGTCATGCCCCAGTAAGAAATTCTTCATCATTTTGCGCAAATTTACGACAGATGGGATTTTTAGGGCACGAACCATGATGCATGATACAATTATCGATTTTCAGACCCGACCTTACCCGGCGCCGGAACCATCGGTATTGGGCTACCAACCGGTTCTGTCGCTCATTGACGGCGACGTGGTTGCGGTGAAGGCGGTCCGACCCCGCGCGGCGCATGGATCCAAGCGCGGAATCATTGCTCCTTCCAATCGAGACCGCGATATGCTGCATGATGGTCTGATGGAGGCGCATAATTGGCCTGCCGCAGTTGCCATATGGCTGGCC
>JACMOQ010000081.1 GCA_014377905.1 Acetobacteraceae bacterium
AGAAAATTCTACTCGCGAAGTCCCTTCAATTCCGGGGGGATTACCCTCGCAATACGATAGTCAGCGCTTTGTGCCTGAGGAGGTAACCGAGAAACTCTTGCAACATGCGCGTCCCGGAGACCGCGCTTCGCATAACTCGAGCTATGAACAAGCCACACGTGCTTCCTTGGTCGTCCTACTTCCGCGACGATTTTTTTATTTTACGCGTCTATGTCGAAAATTTGGTCACGCAATGCAATGTGATGGTAGAAGGATACAGAGTAGGCATGTGAAAAATCCGGCCAAATCCCGCGCAAGAATTTCTGCGGGGGGTGAACAATGATACCCCACCCCCCCCTATCGCAAGGTAGGTCATTGGGGAGCGGGCATGGCCGAGCGTGCCGCCGCGGTCGCAGCACTGATGATCGAACTGCCCACTAGCTCTCCCGCCAGCACCACCCGGCCCTCCACTTGCGGCGGGACTGCATACATCCTGGTCGGCCAGTGGCGTCGAGGCCTGCCAGGTACTTATACCAACGCCCTTGGCTTCTGACTCACAGTGGGGATTCCCCGACGCGGCAATGATGTGATTCAAATTGGCGAGCATTGGAGGCTCGCCCATGGCCCGCGCAATCGCGCTTCGATCTGACTTCACTGGCCCTGATCTTCGCCGCCTGGCACGCGGCAGCAAGGATGCGTCGCAGGCTCGCGGGCTTCTTGCGATGGCTGTCATTTACGATGGCGGCACCCGCAGCGAGGCGGCGCTGCTTGGCAGCGTTACGTTGCAGATTGTCCGGGACTGGGTGGTGCGGTTCAACGCTGAGGGGCCCGAGGGGTTGTGTGACCGCAAATCCGCAGGTCCGGTGCCACTTCTGAACGACGCCCATCGGGCTGCCCTGCTGGAGATCATCGACCGCGGCCCGATACCGCCCATCCACGGGGTGGTGCGTTGGCGGCTGTGCGACCTTGGGCAATGGCTGTTCGAGGAATTCCAGGTCTCGGTCTCGCCGCAAACGCTCAGCCGCACCTTGCGCGGCATGGGTCTGCACAAGCTCTCCGCCCGGCCGAAGCATCACGCCCAGGCCGCCGGCGCCATCGAGGCATTTACAAAAACTTCCCCGCGACGCTGGAAGGCATTGCCAAGGACCAGGGCTGCGGCCTCGACGGGTTGGAAATCTGGTTCGCCGATGAAGCGAGAATAGGCCAGAAGAACAAGATCACTCGCCGCAGGGCGCGGCGCGGCACCAGGCCGTCGGCGCTGCAGGATCAGCGCTATGCCTCAACCTACATCTTCGGTGCCGTATGCCCGCACGAAGGCAAGGGTGCGGCGCTGGTTCTGCCATACTGCGACACTCAGGCAATGAGCCTGCATTTGGCCGAGGTCGCCACGGCGATCAGCCCGGGTAGACATGCCGTGCTCGTGCTCGATCAGGCTGGATGGCACCTGTCATGCGACCCGAACGTGCCAGCCAACATCACCCTGCTGCCGCTGCCACTGAAGTACGCGGAGCTCAACGTGATGGAGAATGTCTGGCAGTTCATGCGCGATAACTGGCTGTCAAACCGGATCTTTCGGTCATACGACGACATTGTCGACCACTGCTGCAATACCTGGAACAAACTTACCGATCAGCCATGGCGCATCATGACAATCGGATTGAGGGACTGGGCGCATCGGTACTAGGTTGTGGGAATTGGTATTAGGCCTGGCCTGGTCACGCTATCGGCTGGGCCGCCGCCTAAACCCACGAGACCACCAGCTTCGCGTTGGCCTTGCCGCGTCGGGTTGATAGGTATCTCATTGTCCTGGGCACCGCCCGCGATCTGAACGCTGGGGGTGGTTCCGTTCGATAGGGCACATTCATGCCATGTGTGAGCCGCGCCCGTAAGAGAGGTTTACAGGCAGTCTCGATGACCCGTTGCCGAGGAACTGGCTTCTCCCTCGGGCGCGGTACGCCGACCCTATGCCGACTACAGGGCTGCCGCAACGACCCATGGGCTGCGCGGACTACCCCCTACGCCAGATCAATTGTGGGAAGAATTGAGGTAGGATTACCGATCCAACGACAAAAAACATAGCTAATTCAATTGGTTGTGACCGTAAATTGGCGGAGGGGATGGGATTCGAACCCACGGTAGGCTTTAACACCTACAACGATTTAGCAAACCGTCGCCTTCAGCCACTCGGCCACCCCTCCGCCGGAAGAAGCAAGCCATACACGACGTTTGCAACGCTGCTTCTAGTGATGCCGAACGCTAAGGTCAAATCGGTTCAGCTTAACGCGACATCGAAGCCGCGCCTGGTGGCTGGGCGGGCCATCATGGTGTCGTACCAGCGTTTCACATTGGGGAAATCGGCCAGATCGACCTGATGGCGTTCGTGGCGCCAGGCCCAGCCGAGAATGGCGAAATCGGCGATTGAGATGCTGCCGGCGAAGAATTCCACCTTGGCCAGGCGGCGGTCGGCGACGCCGTAGAGGCGGCGGGTTTCTTTGGTGTAACGTTCGAGGCCGTAGCGGCGATCAGCCTCGTTTTCGAGCGCGATGAAATGATGCACCTGCCCCGGCATCGGGCCGAAGCCGCCCATCTGCCACATCAGCCATTCCAGCACCGGGACCTGGGCGCGGATATCGGCGGGCCAGAACTTGCCGGACTTCTGGCCGAGATAAATCAGGATGGCGCCTGACTCGAACACGCTGATCGGTTTGCCGCCAGGACCATCCGGATCGACAATCGCCGGGATGCGGTTGTTCGGGCTGATCTTGAGGAAATCCGGTTGGAACTGCTCATCCTTGCCAATGTTTACTGGGTGAACGCTGTAGGGCAGCGCCATTTCTTCCAGGGCGGCGCTGATCTTGCGGCCGTTGGGGGTGTTCCAGGTCCAGAGTTCGATAGTCATCATTGGTCTCCTGTGCGACGGGGAAGGCCGGCGACAATGGCGGCGAAGCGGGCGCCTGTGTCGGTGTTGTAGACCTGATAGCGCGGGATGGCGAAAACCGGCGAAGTGGCCAGAACCGGGCGCGACCCGAGCGCGAAGGCCGCAGTGAAGCCGACCCTTGCGGCGGCGGCTTGGAGGACCCGGTCATGGATGCCATAGGGCCAGGCAAGGTAGGGCACAGCACCGACATGATCGCGCAACGTGTCGCGCCCGCCGCCGAGTTCACGGTCGATAAAGGCTGCGTAGTCGGCCGGGGTTCGCCTGATACGTTCGGCATTGAAGTTCGGATGGGTCTGGGTATGAGCCTGCAATTCCACAAGGCCGGAGGCGCGCATGTCGTCGATCTGCGCCCAGGTCAGATAGGCGCCACCCTGCCCGATTGTGGGGGGATTGATGAACAGCGTGATCGGGTAGCCGAGGCGGCGGATCACCGGGAACATTTCGGTGTAGACGCTGTGCCAGCCATCATCGGCGGTGATGGCGACGGATTTTTCAGCGACCGGCGCGCCGCCCGACACAGCGGCAACGATTGTGGACAGGCGCACCACGGCGACATCATGGGCGCGCAACCATTCCATCTGCGCGATGAACACCTGGGTTTCCACCACCGTTGCGGCACCCGCGAAGTGCTTATCGAAACGATGATAGGTCAGCACCGAAACCGGCTGGGCGACGGCGGGCCAAGCCAGCAATAGCGCAAGTGCAAGCGCCCTCACCCAAGTTTGCTTTTCACCGCGTCATTGACCAGGGCCGGATTGCCTTTGCCAGCCATCGCCTTCATGACCTGGCCGACAAAGAAGCCAAACAGCTTGTCCTTACCGGCGCGATACTCCGCCGCCTTATCGGGATTGGCGGCAATCACTGCGTCAACCGCGGCATCGATCGCTGAGGTATCGACCACTTGCCGTAAGCCGCGTGCCGCGACGATTGCATCGGGTGCGGCGCCGGTTTCG
>JACMOQ010000614.1 GCA_014377905.1 Acetobacteraceae bacterium
ACGGCAACCATGCTCTGCCAAACACGCCGCCCGCCCCGCCTTGCAGCCGCCCTGGCACCACCAATTCCGCAATTCCGCCAGCCGTCGCCCGATATCCGGTCCGGGCGCCATTCCCGCCTCGGCCAGATCGCGGCCTTGCAGGGGAAAGACCGGAACCGGCATCGCGGCCAGCCGCGCGTGTAGACGATCCGATCGCCCGGCGAGCCAGGCGCGATCGACCAGAATTGCACGCGGTGCATCGGCCAGGGCGCGTCGCAATGTGTCGTCATCAGCGTCGTCCTCCGGCACATCGCCACCGAGTGCCAGCAGCCGATCGCGCTCGGTGCCAGACAGGCGCAGCCGTAAGGCAAACGCGGCGGCATCGCCATCCAGCAACGCCGCCAGCCGCAAAATCGGATCGACTGGCGCTGCGGCAGTGATCAAGGCCGCCAGCCGCCCCGGTGCCACGCCTTCCTTCACCACGGCCGCAAGCACCCCAAGTTCCGCCATCAAGGCGACCGCCGCGCGCGGGTCCTGGGTTGCCAGAATGCGTTTCAATTCATGCCAAACCCGTTCAATGGAAAGCCGTGCCAAGCCAGATACGGCCTCGGTCAGGGCTTTGCGGGTCGCCGGGTCTGGCGGCACCAGCCCGAATCGCGCCTGAAAGCGAAAATACCGCAACAGGCGCAAATAATCCTCGCCCAGGCGTGCCGCTGGATCGCCGACGAAGCGCATCCGCCCGGCGCGCAAATCGGCCTCGCCACCAAAAAAATCATGCAACACGCCGGCGCGATCGACCGACATGGCGTTGCAGGTGAAGTCCCGCCGTGCCGCGTCGGCGCGCCAGTCATCGGTGAAGGCCACGACCGCGTGGCGGCCGTCAGTTGTGACATCGCGGCGCAAGCTCGTGACCTCAAAGCCGCGCGACCACACAACCGCGGTCTGCGTGCCGTGGGCAAGGCCGGTCGGCACCGATTTGATCCCGGCGGCGGCCAGTTTGTGGGCGACGATGTCCGGTGGGTCGGGTGTCGCCAAATCGATATCGGCAATCGGGGCACCCACCAGCAGATCCCGCACTACGCCACCCACCAGCCGCGCCTCGGGCAAAGTCGCCCAAAGTCTGGCGAGTGCCGGGTCGATCGCCACCCGCGACAAATCGATCGCAGTCATCGCCTATCGGCGGCGTGGCCGGGCACGATGCGGCCATCCTCGATATGCGGCGGCACATAGATCACGCCTTTAGGGTGTCGCGTTTCGCGCATATACCAGCCTGCGGTGCCGGCCAGGATCGCGACCGCGCCTATCGCTGACCACACAATGATCGGCGACAGGAGCGGGGCCGCCACCCGCCACACCGTGAATAAGGCAAACGGCGCCAGGAACAGCGCGATTTCCAGCAGGCCGATCATTCGCCGCGCAGTCGGGCGGCAACATGGACCAGGATCGCCGCCGTCGCGCCCCAGATGTAATGGTCATCATGCGGCCAGACCCAGAATTCGCGCATCTTGCCGCCCGATTCCGCGCGGCGCCATTGCGGCGCGTCGGGGTCCATCAGCACGCCGATGGGCAGGGCGAATACCTCATCCACCTCATCCGGGGACGGGACCAGCCCGAGTGCGGATAATTCGCGCCCTTCTGGCAACAGCCCAAGAATCGGGGTCATACGATAGCCCGTACCTGTTACGTAATCACCCAATCGGCCGACGATTTCGACCTGGCTGGGGGCAAGGCCGACTTCCTCATGCGCTTCACGCAAAGCGGCGGCTTCGGCGCTGTGATCGCCGGGATCGATTCGCCCGCCCGGAAAACTGACTTGGCCGGCATGCTTGGTCAGATGGGCAGTGCGCTTGGTGAGCAGTACCGACGGTGTCGCGCCGAGCACGAAAGCCACCAGCACGGCTGCCGGCACCAGGGGGCCGGGATGGAGATGGGCGCCGCGATCGCTGTCCAACAGCGCGCCGACCGCGGGCACCCCGGGCAAGGCGATGGTGGCGGGGCCAGGATCGCGTGGGCCAGGAATGGGACGGGCGAGACGCGCGCGCAGGTCGGTTAAGATCACGAGGTAGGATTACGCCAGATCGGGCCTACCGTCGAGGTCAGGGTCATCTTCCATCGGAATGTCGCCGAGCGCAAAAAACACGCCCTGGCTCCAAACCCCGAGAACCTCGCGGCCCATCACCACGCCTGGCTCGGCAATGGCGACCAGTTCGTAATAGACCGCCCGTCCGATCCGCGCCTCGATCGGATAACTGCCACTGCCTTGGCGGATCAGCAAATAGGGGATCGGAGCACAGGTCAGCAGGTCATACGCGACCCTGATCGGATGATCTGGACCGGCGGCGATCACCTGATCAATATTGGTGCGGAAGGTCAGTACCTGGGATGGGCCAATGCCGGACCAGTCGAGTTCTACCGCCACGAACGGGGCGTCCTCGACCTCGATCCGGCCACGCTCGGCCGGGGTTTGCAGGAAATAACTGCCACAGCCTTCGCGCCGCAGCACCGATGCGAACAGGCACACCAATTCCTTGCGCCCGATCGGGCTGCCGCGGTAAAGCCAGGTGCCATCGCGTTGAATGACAAACGGCAAATCCCCGCAGTCTTCCGGTTCGCGGTGTGGCCGTGCCATCGCGCCCGCCGGGGTCCCACGCGGGGCCATTTTAGACGCTGTCAGGCCGTGTTTATCGTCCACTCATACTCTCCGCCACGAATTGGGCATTAAAATCGCAGCACCAGGGGATTTCCGGTCTTCCCCATTGGCGAGATACCGTTAGCATCCCCACTTGACCAGAGTTGGCATCTTTGGCGCGCCAGACAAGATGCGCCGCTGCCAATCGCCGTTTTTTCCCTTTGGGTGCAGGATGTGCCATGCCAGCCGACACTGAATATCAAAGCCTGGACCAGTTCGCGGCTTTGGGCACGGCGCTTGCCGCAGTCCGACGCGAAGTAGCCCGGGCCATCCACGGCCAGCAGGACGTGGTCGAGCAGACCCTGATTTGCCTGCTCGCCGGCGGCCATGTTTTGTTGGTGGGGGTTCCCGGCCTCGGTAAAAGCCGGCTTGTGGAAACGCTGTCGGTGGTGCTAGGGCTCGATGCCAACCGCATCCAGTTCACCCCCGATCTGATGCCGCCCGAAATCACCGGGTTTGAAACCCAGGACGTCGATGAAAACGGCCGGCGGGGCTTTCGATTCGTGCCGGGGCCGGTGTTCTGCCAGTTGCTAATGGGCGATGAAATTAACCGCGCCAGTCCGCGCACCCAGGCCGCGTTGCTGCAGGCGATGCAGGAACGTCGGGTGAGTATCGCAGGGGTCGAGCACCGCCTGCCCGAACCCTTCCACGTGCTGGCAACCCAGAACCCGATCGAGCAGGAGGGCACATATCCGCTCCCCGAAGCGCAGCTCGATCGGTTCCTGCTGGAGGTTGAGGTCACCTATCCTGACCTTGCGAGTGAGCGCAGCATGCTGATCGCCACCACCGGGCCCGCCGAAACCCCGCCTGTCCGGGTGCTGGACGGCGCGCAATTGCTGGCTGGCCAGGCGCTGGTGCGTGCCATGCCGGTCGGCGAAACCGTGCTCGACGCAATCCTGGCGCTGGTCCGTCGCGGCCGGCCGGAACAAACCGACGAAGCCTTGGTGCGTGACAACATTGCCTGGGGCCCAGGCCCGCGCGCCGCCCAGGCTTTGATGCTGACCTGCCGGGCGCGGGCATTGCTCGACGGGCGCCTGGCGCCGAGCGTTGACGATATCGTGGTTCTGGCCCCAGCGGTGCTGCGGCATCGCATGGCGCTGACCTACGAAGCCCGTGCCCGTGGTGTCACCCTTTCCGATATCATCGCGCGCTTGGTGGAACGCCTCGGGTGAGCGCCAGGGCTGCCGAAGCGCTCGGGGCGCGGCTGCCGGCCTTGCAGGTCGCGGCCAATCGCGTGGCCGCCTCGGTTTGGCAGGGTGTCCATGGGCGCCGCCGGGTCGGGCCCGGTGACAGCGTATGGCAGTATCGCCCGTATATGCAGGGCGACGAAACCCGTCGGATCGACTGGCGTAAATCGGCGATGGGTGATGAGCTGATTGTGCGCGAGATGGAGTGGGAGGCGGCGCAAACGGTCTGCCTGTGGCGGGATGCCTCGCCGTCGATGCTGTGGCATTCCAAGCTGGTCAACACCCAGAAGCGTGAACGCGCCGATCTGCTGCTGGTGGCGCTGGCGGCGCTGTTGCTGCGGGGCGGGGAACGGGTGCGGCTGATCGGAGGGCCGCGCAGCGTGGGGGGCGGCGGGCTGGATCGATTGGCGGATGATCTTGGCCGGCTTGATCCGGGCGACGGATTGCCGCCACCAGCGGACCTGCCACGCCATGCCAGGGTGGTGCTGTTTGGTGATTTTCTGACCCCGCCCGATGCCATTGCTGCCTGTGTCGGCCGGATTGCCAGCCAGTCGATACGTGGCCATCTGGTGCAAATTCTCGACCCGGCCGAGGTCGCGCTGCCCTATCATGGCCGCATCCGCTTTACCGGGCTGGAGCGTGAGGCATCGGCCCTGGTGCCCAGGGTTGATGGCTTGCGCGACGCATACCGTCAGCGTCTGGCGGCCCAGCAGGACAGCCTTACCGCGATTGCTGCCAGTGCCGGTTGGGAATGCAGCCTGCACCGCACCGATGCAGCGCCGGAAACGGTTTTGCTGGCGCTGTATCTCGCACTGTCCGGCGATCGGGCGCGCCGGTGATATTTGCCGCGCCTTGGGTGTTGTTGGCACTGCCGGTGCTGCCGTTGTTGTGGTGGCTGCTGCGGGTCACGCCGCCCGCGCCGCGCACCGAGGTTTTCCCCGCTGTCCGCCTGCTGTTGGGTTTGCCGACCACAGAGCAAACCCCGGCCCGCACGCCATGGTGGCTGCTGGCGCTGCGGTTGATCGCGGCGGCGGCGGTGACTATCGGGCTGGCCCAGCCAGTTCTGCGGGCGGGCGGAGAACTCGCCGGCAGCGGGCCAATTATTCTGGTGATCGATGATGGCTGGGCGGCAGCTTCGGACTGGCCGCAGCGAATGGCGGCCGCTGACACTGTGCTTGACCGCGCCAACCGCGAAGCCCGCCCGGTGCGCTTGCTCACCACCGCGCCGGATGCCGCCGGTATCGCGCCGGCTTTGACCGCCTCTTTGCCCGCCATGGAAATGCGCGCCCGCCTCGCCGCCTTGCGTCCCAAGCCTTGGCCGCCGGATCGCGCCATTGCCGGACGGGCGCTGCAAGCCGCCACCGGCGACGGCGCGCGGATCTATATCGCCGATGGCCTGACCCATGGCGCCGATTGGGACGGGTTTGCCGCCGGATTGCGCGCTGGCGGGGCAGTGACGGTGCTGGGTGCCGATGGTCCGCAGGCGCGGCTTTTGCTGCCCCCGGTTGCCGAGGCCGATGGCCTGCGCATCCGCCTGGCGCAAGTTCCGCGCCCTTTGCCGGAAACAATTGGCGTTCTGGCGCAAACCGGCGATGGCCGCAGCATTGCGCGCCTCGACATCAGCATCCCCGCCAATGCCGCGGGCGGCGAAGCCAAGCTCACCATTCCGGCCGAATTGCGCAACCGGCTGACCCGGCTGGTGCTGGACGGGGGGCAAAGTGCAGGCGGGGTGATGTTGCTGGATGAGGGATTTCGCCGCCGGCCGGTCGGGATGCTGGCCGGGCAGGCGAGCACCGCCGATGTGCCGCTAACCGGGCCGCTTTATTATGTGCGCCGCGCCTTGTCGCCTTATGCCGAACTGCGTGAGGGTGAATTGGCGCAAATCCTGGCGCGGTCGGTATCGGTGCTGGTGCTGGCCGACCTTGTAGTCGCCGATGGGGCGGAACGTGCGGCCCTTTCCGCCTGGGTGGAGAAAGGCGGGCTGCTGCTGCGTTTCGCCGGCCCGCTGACCGCCGAACACCCGGATGCGCTCATGCCGGTCCGCTTGCTTGGCGGCGATCGGCAACTCGGTGGGGCGATGTCGTGGAGTAAGCCCGCCGGGCTCGCGCCGTTCGCCTCGGAAAGCCCGTTCGCCGGGCTGGTGGTGCCGGACGAGGTTCGGGTGTCGCGCCAGATTCTCGCCGCCCCCGACGCGATGCTGGGTGCGCGCACCTGGGCGAGCTTGGCCGATGGCACCCCCTTGGTGACCCAGATCGCCATCGGGGCCGGGCGGGTGGTGCTGTTCCATGTCACCGCCAATGCCGATTGGTCCGACCTGCCGCTGTCGGGATTGTTCGTGGACATGCTGCGCCGGCTGGTGCTGCAGGCGGTGGGTGTGGCGGGCGAGGACGCGACCGCAAGGCTCGCCCCGCTCGAAACCTTGGACGGGTTTGGCCAATTGGGCCAGCCAGGCGCAGGGGCCCTGGCGCTAACCGGCGCCGAGTTGGGTGCCGCACCCGCGAGCCCACGGCATCCGGCGGGGTTTTATGGCCCCGAAACCGGCCGCCGCGCGCTTAATCTGGCTAATCATTTGCCGTTGCCGGCGGCCGCCTCGGTAATTGCAGGTGCAAGCTACGCGCCGATCGGCATGGCCGGACGGGAGACGGCATTGGCGCCGTGGCTGCTTGCGGCGGCATTGCTGCTGCTCGCGGTGGACCTGATCGTTGCACTGCGTTTGCGCGGCCTGCTGGGGGCGATCGCGGCGCTGCTGTTCCTCATCGGGCTGCCCGAGGCACGGGCGCAGGATGGCAATCCGGCGTTGGCCACACGGCTTGCGTATGTGATGGCCGGCAACGCTGAACTGGACCTGGTTTCGCTCGCCGGGCTTAACGGGCTTACCGATTTCGTCAACCGGCGCACCAATGCCGATCTTGCCGATCCGGCGGCGGTGGTATTGGGGCAGACGGATCTGTCGCCTTTCCCGTTGCTCTATTGGCGGGTGGCACCCGAGAGCGCGACGCCCGATGCGGCAGCAATTGCGGCGTTGAACGGGTTCATGGCGCATGGCGGGATTATTTTGATTGACACGGCAAGCGGGGGAAGCGGCACGGGCTTTCCGGCCGGCCCCGACCCGGTGCTCCAACGCACGGCAGCAGCTTTAACGGTGCCAATTTTGGCGCCGTTGACCCCCCAGCATGTTCTCGCCCGGGCATTTTATCTGTTGCAGGATTTCCCCGGCCGCTACACCGGCGATACGATCTGGGTGCAG
>JACMOQ010000615.1 GCA_014377905.1 Acetobacteraceae bacterium
ATTCCGCGACCATTGCAAGCTCGAACCGCTCCCCGATGGCCGCGCGATTTTGTCGCACGATCAGGTCGAAGCCGCACGGATGCGCCATGCCGGCTACAAGGTGTGTGTCTGGGCCGCGGAGGATGGCTCGTTCGAGGCCAACCCACCGGCCCTGCCCGAGTTTCTGCACCGCGATAGCCGCTGGCTCGCCGGCAATTTGCAATATTGGCATTTGCTCCGCCTGCCAGGCTTCACCGCAATGGGGCGCTGGCAGTTGGTGCAGGCGATGCTGCTCTTCGCTGGGGCGCCGCTTTATGCGGCGACCCTGCTGCTCGCTGCCCTGTCGGCCGCCACCGGAGGGGGGGACGCCACCCCCCGCAGCGCGTTGCTGGCGCTGACCATCGCGTGGCCGTTGGCAATTTATTTGCCAAAATTGCTGGGATTTTTCCATGTCCTGGCACGGGGTCGGGTCCGCTATGGCGGCTTCTGGCGCTATGCTGCGGGCATGCTGGCGGAAACCGCCTTTACCCTCCTGCTCGATGCAATTGCGACAATCCATAAAACCCTGGCGTTGGGTGCTCTGTTGCTCGGTGCCCATACCGGGTGGGACGCCCAGAATCGCGCCGATCGCGGCGTCGGCTGGGCAGAGGCGACGCGTATGTTCTGGCCGCACACGCTGATCGGGCTTGTGGCGTTTGCTGGGTTCGCCGCCTCGTCCTGGGCGATGGTGCTGTGGGCGATGCCCTGGGCAGCAGGGCTGGTGCTGGCCATTCCGTTTTGTGTTGTGACCGCCAATCCGGGGCTGTCAGGCTGGTTGCAAACACATCAGATCGCTGCGGTGCCGGAAGAACTCAACCAATGAACCGGATCGCCACCCCGGCGGCGCTGACGGTGCGCCCGATCAGCGCCTGGTCAGCGGTTTTGATGAGCACACCGGCGACGAAGGGCTGGCTCGGTACGGCAAGACCGGGGAAGATTGTCGTGATGTCGTCGAGCACCCGAACCTCCCCGATACCGAGCCGCAGGGCGTAGCCAGCTTCGGGATCGGGCACCAGCACCCGGCCGGCAATGCGCGCCAGATCGGCGGCGGCAATCGCGGGGATTTCGGCGGTCATCACCACCGCAGCCAGCGCCTGCGCGCCGTTGGGGTGAACGCAATCCGCCGCCCGCCACACCAATTCCGGCGTCAGATGCTGGATCAGTTGCAGCCGGGGCGTAAGCTCGGTCGCCACAACCCTGACAAAGTGCGCCACGCCAACATCGGTCGGGCGTTCCGAGCGGATTACCTCCCGCCCCAAGCGTTTCCCTGCCGCTTCGGCATCGTTGGTCGCAAGCGTGATGACATGGATGCCCTGATAGCGGCCGAGGAATTTTTCGACTGTCGCACTGCGCCCGGCCGGATCAATAACCGCCAGCAATTCGAGATAGCCGTGCCCCAGCATCACGCAGCGATTGCCGGTGATGCCGCCGGGCAGATGCGGGGCCGTGGGCGTGACCTGAAAGCCGAGCGCTTCGAACTCACCCGCCGCCGCGTTCAGATCATGAACCGCGATGCCAACATGGTCGAGGCCGGTGGCCAAGCTCACGATAGGGGTTTCACGGGGCGGTTTCCATCGCGGCCAGATCCCAGTCGCGCGGTTCCTTCGCGGCGCCGTCGTACCATTCCATCATCAACGGGTGGGCGCGCATGGCAGCGCAATAATCCGCTGCAACCTTTGACAGTTTTGGCTGATAAGTCAGCAGGCGGCACACCACCGGCGCGAACATCACATCGGCATTGGTAAAGTCCGCGCCAAACAAATACGGCCCACCCGCGCCAAATCGCGCCCGTGTGTCGTGCCAGATCGCCTCGATGCGCGCGATGTCGGCCAGCGCGCCGTCCGTCGCGCATTTGCCCCCCGCGTTCGGCCGAAACAACGACATCGGCATCGCCATGCGCAATTCGCGGTAGCCGGCATGCATTTCACTTGCGATCGCGCGGGCATGGGCGCGGACAACGCGATCGGCCGGCCACAAAGCGGGGGCGAACTCGGCGCAATATTCCGCGATGGCCAGCGATTCCCCCATTTCCGCGCCCTGGTGCCGCAGATAAGGCCCCGTCCCCCCCTTGGTCGCCGCCTGCACTGCTGCCGTAACCCCTCCAGCCAG
>JACMOQ010000616.1 GCA_014377905.1 Acetobacteraceae bacterium
ATTAGTGGGAATATGACGACACCAACCATCTAACCCAATGCAATCGCGTGATTGTCAGCGGATTGCGCCTCCGCCACACCGTCATTATTTGCTGATAGCCCTACGGAGTTCTTCCAGGCTTATCAACAAATACATGGTGCAAAACAATACCATAATCGCCGTGGCGTCTTTGGGGAAACTGGGCACCCACGGAAAATTCATAAACCTGTCTCAAAGCCACCAACCAAGGGTGCCCCCCTAAAAAAGCCGGTAGAGCGCTGCTCACTTTTCACCTCATTAAATTGTAACTTCGGTGCCACCCTTAGCCCCAACAACGTAGGGTCGGAAGGAACGGTCATAGGTCAGGCTTTAGAATGCGCACTCTCAGTTAGGATGCTACCGGCCTATGTTTACGCCACCTTCAATACCCTCGCCACTGTCGCCGGGTGCCACTCACCGCGACCGTCGGGGTAGGGATGCCACGCGTCCCACACCGTGTATTCCGTATGTATTCCGTATGGCACCGGCACGGGCATCCGGGAATGCACCTAAGTCATTGAAAAAACGTGGTGCCCCGTAGGGGATTCGAACCCCTGCCGCCGCCGCGAAAGGGCAGTGTCCTAGGCCTCTAGACGAACGGGACCACGTGGCAGGCTGGGTAGCCGAGGGGGGACGCCGGGTCAAGCCGTAAGCCTAGACGTTTGCCGCATCCTGAATGATGAAATTCGCAGAGCTCATCCCATTCCAATGTTCGATCCGCACATTTCCGGCCAAATGCAGCGGTGCGCCACGCTTTTCCAGCAGCGCGTCGGCAACCGCGCCTTCCTTGGCGCGAAACATCACCGATTTAAGCCGTGACCCTCCGCCCTCGGGTTCAAGGAAGGCACGGATCGTCGCCCCTTCGCGGCCGATCCGATCGGCGCGCGCCACCCGAACCCGCGGCAGCACCAGCACCGGCTCGTCATTGCCTGGCCCGAACGGCGCGAGCCGGGCGAGCTGTTCGGCCAACGCGTCGGTTACCCCGCCGACCGCGACGCTGCCCTCGATCATCAGATCGGCGGCGCCAGGCAGGCTTCGGGCGGCGGCAAGCCGCCCATCGAGGAATGCGTGGAATCTGGCCAACTGGACATCGCGCAAAGAAAATCCGGCCGCCATCGCGTGTCCGCCGCCGGTGGCAAGGATGCCAAGCTGGCGCGCGGCGATCACCGCTTCTCCAAGATCAAGTCCTGCCACTGACCGCCCAGAGCCTTTGGCAATCCCGTCAACAATCCCGGCCACACAGGCCGGTCGATTGAATTTCTCCTTGATCCGGCTGGCAACAATCCCCACCACACCGGCGTGCCAGCCTGCGCCTGCCACCAGCACCGCGGCGTGGCCGGCTGCAAGCTGGGAAGCAGCAGACGCCATCGCCTCATCCAGCATTTCGGCTTCGACCTGCTGACGCTGGCGGTTCACCCCGTCAAGCGTTTGCGCCAGGGTCGTGGCCTCGTGCGCATCGCCTGACAGCAACAGGCGCAACCCCATATCCGCTTCCCCGATACGCCCGCCGGCATTGATCCGTGGGCCGAGCGCGAAGCCCAGCGTCATCGCCGATGGCCGTTCCTTGACGCCGGCCGCATCCATCAGCGCCACCAGGCCAGGCCGGTCGCGCCGGGCGAGCACTTTCAGGCCCTGATAGACAAAGGCGCGATTGAGGCCGACCAGCGGCATCACATCGCACACGCTGGCCAGCGCCACCATGTCGAGCAGGTCGAGCAAGTTAGGTTCCTGCCGGCCGGTAAAATGCCCGCTGCGGCGCAGGCTGCGCACTAGCGCGACGCAGGTCAGAAACGCAATCGCCCCGGCGCATAAATTCCCCAAGCCGGATGCGCAGTCGAGCCGGTTGGGATTAACCGTGGCCACCACGTCGGGCGGTGGCCCCTCGGCTTTATGGTGATCGAGCACAACAATATCGGCGATCCCACGCATCCCCGCGAGCACGCTGCTTGCCGCTGTGCCGCAATCGACGCAGACGATCAGGCTGGCGCCGTTGGCGGCAAGGCGCTGCAAAGCTGGCAGGTTTGGCCCATAGCCTTCCGACAGGCGGTCAGGCACGTAGGGCAGGGCACTGCATCCCAGATCGCGCAACACCCGTGTCATGATCGCGGCACTGCACGCGCCATCGACATCGTAATCGCCGAACACTGCCACGGTTTCGCCCTGCCGCACCGCACGCGCCAGGCGGTCGGCGGCGATATCCATGTCCGTCAGAACCGATGGATCGGGCATCAAAGCGCGCAAAGTCGGCGTCAGGAAATCGGCCGCCCCCTCTACACCAACACCCCGCATGGCGAGCATCCGCCCGAGGATTTCTGGCACCCCAAGCCGCTGGGCGATCCCGAGGCCAACCCGATCCTCAGCCTCCCGCCAGACCCACCGGCGCCCGGAAAGACTTCCGCCCGATCCGGGTAGATTCAATGCGCTGCCCAGGTTTTCATCGAGAAGTTATGGTGCGCTTCGATATAGCGCACCGTGCCGGACTTGCTGCGCATCACCACCGAATGGGTCATCGCGCCATGGCCGAAGCGGCGCACGCCTTTCAGCATGGCGCCGGTGGTGACACCGGTTGCGGCAAACATCACGTCGCCGCGCGCCATGTCCATGATGTTGAAAATCTGGTGCGGGTCGATCAGCCCCATTTCGCGGGCGCGCGCCACCTGGGTATCGTCCTCATACAGCAACTGGCCCTGCATCTGCCCGCCGATGCAGCGCAATGCCGCTGCCGCCAGCACGCCTTCTGGCGCGCCACCCGAACCGAGATAGATGTCCACCCCGCTTTCCGGTTGCGATGTCGCCAGCACGCCGGCCACGTCGCCATCCGAAATCAGCATGATCCGCGCGCCGGCTTCGCGGCAATGTGCGATCAGTTCCTGGTGGCGGTCGCGATCGAGGATGCAGGCCACCAGATCGGAAACCGCGCATCTTTTGGCCTGCGCCAGTTCGCGCAAATTAGACTTCACCGATGCGCCGAGCCCGACCACGCCTTCGGGTAGCCCACCGCCGACCGCGATTTTTTCCATGTAAATATCGGGCGCGTGGAGGAAATTGCCGGCTTCGGCCAGCGCCACCACCGCCATCGCGTTCGGCCCGCCCTTGGCGGTAAGCGTAGTGCCTTCAAGCGGATCAACCGCGATGTCCATTTCCGGGCCACCCGCGCCGACCTTTTCGCCGATGTACAGCATCGGTGCCTCGTCCATCTCGCCTTCACCGATTTTCACCGTGCCGTTGATGGCGACGGTGTCAAACGCGATGCGCATCGCCTCGACCGCTGCCCCATCGGCCTCGTTTTTCTTGCCTTTGCCCATCCAGCGGCTGGCAGCCAGGGCTGCGGCTTCGGTAACGCGGACGAGTTCGAGCGCGAGGTTGCGGTCGGTGAGTGATTCCGGTGCGGACATTTTATTGCTCCCTGATCAGGCGGCTTCAATACGGATCAATGCCGGCGCTTCCAATACCGTGTCCAGCGCCGCGATGCGAGCAACCGCGCCCTGCATCGCCGCTTCGCCGGTTTCATGGGTTGTCAACACCACCGGCACTGCTTCGCCAGGGCTGCGGCCGCGTTGCAGCATCGACTCGAGCGATATCCCGCAATCGCGAAGTGCGGCCGTCACATCGGCGATCACCCCCGGCCGATCAACCACCATCAGGCGGAGATAATAGGCGCCCTTATGTGCCGACATTGGCACCGAGGGCGCATGGGACAACAGCGCCGGATCAACCCCCCAGACCGGGGTATGCCGGCCACGGGCAATGTCGATCAGATCGGCAACCACGGCTGATGCCGTCGGGCCGCCACCCGCGCCACGGCCTTGCAGCATCACCCGCCCCACCGCGTCGCCTTCAGCCACCACGGCGTTGAACACCCCGTCAACCTGGGCAATCGGGGCCGACGCTGGCACCATGCACGGATGCACCCGGGCTTCGATCCCGGCCGGCCCGCTCGCCGCAATGCCCAACAACTTGATGCGAAAGCCGAGTTCGTTGGCAAATGCGATATCAACCGCTGAAACCCGCCTGATACCCTCAATATAAACATCATCAAACGCCACCGGTCGGCCAAACGCGATTGCCGCCAGAATGGCGAGCTTATGCGCCGCATCAATGCCATCGACATCGAACGCCGGATCGGCCTCGGCATAGCCGAGCTTTTGCGCGTCGGCCAAAACCTCGGCGAATTCGCGCCCCTGCTCGCGCATCACTGTCAGAATATAGTTGCAGGTGCCGTTGAGGATGCCGGCAACCTTGGTGATCCGGTTGGCCGCCAGGCCTTCGCGCAGCGCCTTGATCGCCGGAATGCCGCCCGCGCCCGCCGCTTCAAACGCCAGGGGCACCGATTTAGCCTCGGCGAGCGCCGCCAATTCCGCGCCGTGCACTGCGAGCAGCGCCTTGTTGGCGGTCACCACCGGCTTGCCGGCGGCAAGCGCTGCCTGCACCAGCGACCGCGCCGAGCCTTCCGAGCCGCCGATGGCTTCCACCACCACATCAACCCCGGCATCCCCCGCGAGCGCCACGGCATCATCATACCAGCGCAATCCAGTCGTGCTGATCCCCCGGTCGCGAGTCCGGTCGCGGGCTGAAACCGCGGTAACGGCAATTGGCCGGCCAGCGCGGGCGGCGATCAGCTCGGCATTGTTGCGCAGCAAAGTGAGCACGCCGGCGCCAACGGTGCCAAGGCCTGCAAGGCCGACAGAAAGTGGACGGGTCATGGGCGTGTTCCTCACCGCAGCGTGATCGTGACTTTATGCTCTGCGGTTAAGCGGAAACCACGCGGCAAAACAAGCGTTGGCGCTGGGCGTGCACATATGCGGGGCGATAATCGCGCTGCCGCCAGTCGTCCCACCTGCGCTTCCAGGTGCATGCCCACAGTGCTGCGCTTGCCTTCTGCCAGGAATCGGTCACGTTTACCTTTTCCTCACACCGCTCCCCCATTCTGCACCCAGCCAATCAAACCCGACGCGGTTCCATCGCACCGGGCGTGATTTTGCCAAGCACTGCGGAGCGCACGATGGATGATCTACTGGTGGATTTTCTGACCGAGACCAATGAAGGTCTCGTGGAACTCGATGTCGCGCTGGTCAAACTGGAACGTAACCCCGCCGACGAAGCGACCCTGTCGCTGATCTTCCGGCTGGTGCACACCATCAAGGGCACATGCGGCTTTCTCGCCCTCGGGCGGCTCGAAAAAGTCGCCCATGCCGCCGAGGACGTGCTGGGCAAATTGCGCGACAAGCAATTGGCGCTGACCGGCGA
>JACMOQ010000617.1 GCA_014377905.1 Acetobacteraceae bacterium
GCCTTGTGAAGGGATCGCCATGACCGCTTTGAATACCGCCCAAGCCACGGACAAGAATTTCCCGCTACGGCGCAGGTTTGCCAGTGCGGGGGAGCAACCGGACCTGCCTGTCGAGGGCGCCGAAACCACGCCGGATGCACCGACCGAGTTCTTCGTTGCCCTGTCGCCACTTGCCGCTGCGGCAGGGGTTTTTACTCCACCCAACCTAGTCGGGCCCGGCTCGGCCCAGGCGCTGCTGGCTCCTCAGGCGAGCCGCAGTTACGGGGTAACAGGCGTTGGGATCAAGATCGGCATCCTGTCAGACAGCTTTAACAGCCGTGGCGGGCTGGGGGGCGACATCGCCAATGGCAGCCTGGGTGCTGCGGTGAAGATTTTGAAGGAAGGCATGGCATCGGGCAGCGATGAGGGCCGGGCGATGGCGGAACTGATCCACAAAATTGCGCCTGGTGCGGCGATTGATTTCTACTCGGGGTTCTACGGCGCCGCCGACATGGCGGCCGGGGTGGCGGCGTTGGTCAAGGACGGCTGCAACATCATCGTGGACGACATTACCTATCTTAACGAGCCTTTCTTTCAGACCGGGCATGGGCTGCAGAATGCGGTTTCGGCCGCCATCAAATCCGGTGTCAGCTATTTTACCTCGGCCAGCAATGCTGGTCGGAACTTTTACGAAGCCGACTTTACCGGGGTGAAAGCGTCCCTGCCGGGCATTGCCGGGAATTACCTGGTGGAGAATTTCGGCACCGCGGCAGCCCCGGTGACCCGGCAGAGCCTGACCATCGGGCGCGGCACGACCAGCACGATCGATCTGCAATGGGACCAGCCGTTTGTCGGCATTGGCGGCAGCAAGGGGGCGGCGAACAGCCTGGGAATGGCGCTTTACAACAGTAACAACCAGATCGTTTCCTACGCCACGCTGAATGGCGTGAACCGCAACCCCAATCAGATCCTTCAGTTCACCAACACAACGGCTTCGACCAGTTTCAGCCTGGGGATTTTCAGCAATTGCGGCACGACAACGCCAGGGCTGTTCAAGTATATCGTTTATGGCAACGGCACCACGATCAATGACAGCAAAGCCGGCAAAGGCTCGGGCACGTTGATCGGGCACGAACAGGTCGGCGCCGCCAATGTCGTGGGGGCGGTAGCTTACAACACGACATCGACGTTTGGCGGCAAGAACGTTGTTGAAGCATTTTCATCGGTGGGGCCGAGCAGCTTGCTGTTCGATGCGGCGGGAAATCGGCTGGCAACGCCGGGGAGCTCGGGTGGGGTGGATTTTGTCGCACCCGATGGCTCGGCGACCAATGTGTTTAATCCGTTCTTCGGCACCTCGGCCGCCGCGCCGAACGCGGCGGCGGGTGCGGCACTAATGCTGCAAGCCAACCCGTTATTGACGCCGGCGCAAGTCAGCGCCGGGCTGGCGGCGTCCGCACTTGCCGCTATCGGCCCGGTTGGTTCGACCGGGGCGGGGCTGATTCAAGCGACCGGCGCGGTCAAGTTTGCGCTCGCAACGTTAGCCAAGCCGGCCGTGACCGCGACCGCCAGCCTGGTGATCAGTGCCGCGGCATCCGGCGGCGCGGCCATCCGCAGCGCGCTTGATGGCACCCCGACGCTTCGCATGGCGGATGCGCTCGGCAGTTTGGCTGCCGACCCCACCGCGCCAGGAGATTTTTACGCCAGCATCGATCCGGCGATCGCCGCCGCGCTGCCGATGCCGGATCTGAGCATCGGGGCGGGCGTTTCAGCTTTGGCGATGCTGAACAATGCCAATTGGGATCTGCCATATCTGACCAACGCGCCGACGGTGTTTTAGGCGACTTTCGCTATCTGATCTGTGGCGCGATATCCTTCATGAAAAGTTCCAGTGCGCGGGCGGAAAATTCTGCCGGCATTGGACCGGTGCGGAAACGAACGATAACGCCGCCGATGCCGGTTTTCGCCAGGCTGGTGAAATCGTCCATCATGCTGTCGGGGGAGCCGCAAAGCACCGCAAGATTGGGTTTGGCGTTGGCTTTGGCGGTGCGTTCTTCAAACGCGGAACTCTGCGCGGCGCGGTAGGTTTGCATCATCTTGAAATAGGGCAAGCCGATGTCGTGGGCTTCCGCATCAGTGGGCGCGAGTACGACGGTGCGGGCGACCCAGCATTCGGAGAGCGCCTGGTCGATCTTGTCGGCGCTGATGCCGGCGTCCTGGGCGGCGGCACGGTAAACCTCGATATTGCGCGCCGCACCCCTGGCGGTGGCCGCGGCCATGATCACCGGCCGGCCCTGGCGCGCCTGCGCCGCGAGGGAGGCTTCGGAGGCGACGCTGCGCAGGATGGGCGGATAGGGTTTGGTGTAAGGTCGCGGGCGCAGCATCGGGATTTCGAAATTCCAGTATTTGCCGGCATGCACGACTTTTTCCTGGGTCCAGCATTGCAGCAGAATTTTCTCGATTTCCTCAAAACGCTCCTGCGCGCTGGCGGGATCGATTTCGTAGCCGCTATATTCGTGGGTGTTGACCAGGCTGCCGCGCCCGAGGCCGACAATCAGGCGGCCCTTGCTGAGGTTGTCGATCAGCGAAATCTGTTCGGCCATGCGCAGCGGATGGTAGAGCGAGGTTTGCAGGACGGCGAAACCGATCTTGATGCGGGTGGTCGCCATGGCGAGCGCCGCGGCAAAGGCCGGTGGATCGACATAGACGCAATTGCCGTCGAAATGGTGTTCGGCAAGGAAAACGGCGTCCATACCTTCATCCTCGGCAAGTTTGGCCTCGGCGATGGCTTCGTGGATGATTTCGGCATCCGCGGTTGGATCGCGTGATTCGTGAAACAAAAAAACCCCTAGGCGCATCCACTTCTCCTGCCGACATAATGCTACCGCTGATCTTGACCTGAATCCCCCATGGAAGCCAGGAGACGAACCGGAATGGAGTGCGATCCGTTCGGGTTTAATCGATAGACACGCTCTAAAATTATGGTTTCGCGATCATCTTTATCCAATCGAATAGGCAAGCCGATTGGATGATGCCCGCGTGTGAAGGGCGGGCCATAGCTGAGCGTATAGGTTCCAGCGCGATCCTTGCAGCCTCGGCCGATCCAGAAAAGCGCAGCGTCGCGATCGTTTTATTCGGTGCTGTCACGATCCGCACGATGTGACCGCCGCGCCCAGCAACCAATCGGGTGGCTTCGATTGCATTATCTCCGCGCGCCCATGCCGACAAATAGCGGCAAAAGCGCGGTCGCGACCTGGGCTGTCATGCCAAGTAAGCCTTCAAGCGTCGTCAAGGCCACCCATTGTTCAGCCGCCGTCCGTCCGAACAGCGTCGCGCCAAGAAACGTTTCGAAGATCAGCAGCAGCGCGAGGAACCACAGCGCCATAATCCAGCGGGTCGGCATGAGGGGTGGAACCTGCCAGCGCCGGATCGCCCAGCGGCAGAAATACCAGCCGGCGACGAGCATCACCGGCAGTTCCACGAGCGTGGCGGCAAGCGCACCCGTGCGCGGCGCGACGACCAGCACCCGGATTGTCCCCATGACAAAGCCCACAGCAAACAAAATCAGAAAATAAACCGTGCCTGCAAACACCGCGCTTTTCATAGACGGCTTCCTTACACCAGACAGCGTCTAATGCCGCACGCTTTGCGATGGGGGAATGGTCGAAATTATATCAGCGGGTTTCTACTACCAGAACCGCAGCCTCGTTCCTGCGCAGAAAGGGCAACGCGAAAGGCGGATCATAGCCGAGCATATAGGGCGCGCCCGTTGGGTTCCAACGCGATCCCTTCAGGCTATCGATCAGTTCCTTTTGTCGCGCACCGGAGTCATCAGCCGATCCGGAAAAGCGCAACGTCGCGATTGTTTCGCTTGGAACCGTCACGATCCGCGTGCGTCCATCGGTTGGCTGCGGGGCTGCGTCCGCGCTGATATTGGCCGGGAGGTAGAACACCATACGAACCATATCGTTGGTTTCCGACACCAGCACGGGCGCGGTCATGGCCAGCTTTTCGGAGTTCCGCACTTCAACGGGGACTGTCATGCCGATCTTGGCGCTGCCACCGTTCTGGGCCTGGTTCGCTCCGGAAATATAGGCGAAGAGCAGACGGAAGGCTTGATCCCGACTGGCCTGCCCGACGCCCGGGAGTTCAACCTCGGCCGCAAGACGTGGCGCGTAACGGCGGATTTCAACACTGTCGCCAATGCGCGCGACGATGTCGTAGCGCGGTTCCTCATAGAGCCGGATGCCGAATATTCCGACCAGACTCTCAAAGCCCAGGGTCGCATAATAGGCTATGTTGGACCACATGGTTGCGCCTTCTGATGGCAGGAGGTGAAGCGACCATCGGGCCGCTTGCACTGCGTCGGGCCTGACGCACGCAATCAGTATGTGGGTCATGGGCCTGGGGGCTTCAACCCGTCGATCCAGGTCCGAAAGTTGCCCCGGCTTTGCGGTATTACCGAAAAATTTGGTCCAGTCGCTAAATGCGGATCATGGCGTCGAGCTTGGCGCGGACCTCAGCAGCGAGCCAGCGCGGGATGGTGCCGCCGGCGTAGGCGACCGGGCGCGCAAAAATGTCGATGCTGCGTATGTGGCTGAGCAATATTTCGCCGGCAACGGCGAGGCCTGGCGGTAGTAGCACGCCGGTCGGATAATTGCGCACCCGCGAGGTTATCGGGCAGACGATCGCGAGCCCCGACCGCTCGGTCAACAGGCGTCCGGAGACCACCAGCGCTGGACGGCGGCCGGATTGCTCACGGCCCAGGGTTGGCGTGAAGTCGGTCCAGACGAGTTCGCCAGCATCGGGATACCAGGGGGACAGCATCACTCCTCCACGATTTCGTGTCCGACATCGGGACCCCAGTCAACGACGGCGTCGGCATAGAGTGTTCGCCATTCATCGGCGGACTTGCTGGCGAACATTTCATCCAGCGTCAGGCGTAGCTTGGCCCGCCGGATAATGATCTGGTCGGCCTCGGTTTCCATTTCTATCCGCTCGCCCTCGCGCAGGTCGAGCGCGGCTGCAAACTCGGTCGGGAGGCGGACTGCCAGACTGCTGCCCCAACGACCTACGATGGCTTTGGTCATCTTGGTATCTTTCGCGTGAAAGATATCTTTTGCATATCCTTCGAGACGAGGCAAGAGTGTTGGTTGGTGCGGAAAAAGCCAATTCAGCGCCCTCACCCCCCGCACTCTCACGGAAGAAAGCTTGCAGCGGTGATGGGATTAAGTTATTAATTTTATCATGAATACACAGACCCCTCCCCTCACCCCCCTGATCGCCGCGCCAGAATTGGCGCGGCGTTTTGGCGCGATCTTGGCGGGGTTGGCGGCTTTGGTGGCGCGGCGGTTTCTGCGCATGCCGCATCTGGTTGGGTTGACGGTGCTGCTATGGACCCAGCTTGGGCGGGCGGCGCGGCGGTTTGAGCGGGCGGTGACGCGGGTGGGCAAGGCTGGCCCGGCGCGGGCGCTGGTGCGGAAGCGGGCTGGTCGGGCGGCATTGCCGCAGGCGGTTGCATTGCCGCGC
>JACMOQ010000618.1 GCA_014377905.1 Acetobacteraceae bacterium
CTGGGCGGCGGAAATGGTCGAAGGGCTGGAGGCCAGCCTCGCGCTTCCCGAAATCGGGGGGACCTTTCCGCTGGCGGCACTCTACCGCCGTTAATCATCCACCCGCACATCGGCAAGCTTCGCCCCGCTGATCCGCAGTAGATCGGTCGCGGCAATCGGAAACACATGGCTATGCGATCCCGCCGCGGCCCAAACCGTCCCTAACCCGAGCAGATCCTGATCGAACAACATGATCGGCGCGCTGGTGAAGCCAACCGGCGAAACCCCACCGACGGCGAACCCAGTCGCCTCGCGGACAAAATTCGCGTCCGCCCGCTTGATCGGTAGGCCGAGCACCGCCGCCACTTTCGACGCATCGACCCGGTTGGCGCCGGAGGTGATCACCACCACCGCTCGCGACCCACTGCGAAACACCATCGATTTGGCAATCTGCGCCACGCTGCATCCGACCGCTGCAGCCGCATCCGCCGAGGTTTTTGTGCCATCGGGAAATTCGACGATGCGATCTTCGATCCCGGCAGCTAGCAATGCGGCCCGCACTCGGTCAGTTGAACTTTGTGTCGCCACGCGCCGCCTCCTATGCTGATCCGAATGGACAAGCTCGCTCTTTATATCCACTGGCCGTTCTGCCTCGCCAAGTGCCCGTATTGCGATTTCAATTCGCATGTCCGCGACCGGATCGATCAGCCACGCTTTGCCGCCGCCTTGCGCACGGAACTGGCGTGGGAGGCCGCAAGGCTTGGCCCGAGGCCGCTCGGATCGATCTTTTTTGGTGGTGGCACGCCGAGCCTGATGGATGGCCAGACCGTTGCCGATCTGATCGCTGACGCACGGCGCCTTTTTGTCGCCGATGACGATATCGAGATTACCCTCGAAGCCAATCCGACCAGCGTCGAGGCAGCGAAGTTGATGGATTTCCGCGCCGCCGGGATTAACCGGGTGTCGCTC
Organism: Acetobacteraceae bacterium; assembly: GCA_014377905.1. Classification (GTDB taxonomy): domain Bacteria; phylum Pseudomonadota; class Alphaproteobacteria; order Acetobacterales; family Acetobacteraceae; genus CAITOL01. The sequence goes on from JACMOQ010000618.1 coordinate 949, forward strand.
GGGATACAGAGCCTCGACCCCGCAGCGCTTGCCGGTCTGGGCCGCCAGCATTCGGTCGGGCAGGCGATTGCCGCCCTTGAACTGGCGCGCGGCATATTTCCACGGATTTCCTTCGACCTGATTTACGCCCGGCCCGGCCAGTCGATGGCGGCGTGGCGGGCGGAACTGCGCCAGGCGCTGGCGTTGGTGGCGGACCATTTATCGCTCTACCAATTGACGATCGAGCCCGGCACCCAGTACGAAGCCGCCCATCGCCGGGGGGAAATCACCCTGCCCGATCCCGATACGGCCGCCGAATTATATGACGCGACCGGCGAGGAGGCAGCAAAATTCGGCCTGCTGGGCTACGAGGTTTCCAATTACGCACGCCCTGGCGGGGAAAGCCGGCATAATCTCGCTTATTGGCGCTACACCGATTACGCCGGCATCGGGCCCGGGGCGCATGGCCGGGTCATGGTCAATGCCAGCCTGCGCGCCACGCGGCGCCACCGCGCGCCCGAACCCTGGGCGGCGCTGGTCGAAGCGCAGGGCCATGGCAGCACCGCCGAAACCCTGGTCAGCCCCACCGAGCGCGCGCGCGAAGCGCTGCTGATGGGGTTGCGCCTGTCGGAAGGGATCGATGCCTCGCGGTTCGAACGGCGCACCGGGATCGCGCTGGATGCCGCGCTTGACCCGTCTGTTTACGCCCAGGCGCTGGCAGAAGATTATCTCACGCGCGAAAATGGCTGCCTGCGCGCAACCGCCGAGGGCCGGAAACGGCTGGACGCATTGCTCGGACAACTGGTGTTATAAGCCACATAAAATCGGGAGAAGCCAAACCATGAAATTCACCAACAAAATTGCCATCATCACCGGTGGCGGTGGCGGGATTGGTCGGGCGACCGCCCTTGGCTTTGCTGGCCGCGGCGCCAAGGTGGTTGTCGTCGATCACGATGCAGCCCTCGGTCAGGAAACCGCCGATCTGGTCAAAGCCGCCGGTGGCGAGGCGATCTTCCAGCGCGCCGATGTCACCAAGACCGCCGATGTCAAAGCTTATGTGGCAGCGACGTTGGCAGCATTCGGCCGGATCGATTGCTTCTTCAACAATGCCGGGATCGAAGGCACGGTCATTCCGATCACTGAGTATGAGGAAGACATGTTCGATCGGGTGATTGCGGTGAACTTGAAGGGCGTGTTTCTCGGCATGAAATACGTGCTGCCAACGATGATCGCGCAAGGCTCGGGCACCGTCGTCAACACCGCCTCGATCGCCGGCCTGGTCGGCCCGCCCGGCATGGCAGCCTATGTTGCGTCCAAGCACGGGGTGCTGGGCCTGACCAAGGTTGCGTCCGGCGATGTTGCGTCGCATGGCGTCAGGGTCAACGCGGTCTGCCCGGGTCCGGTGGAAACCCGGATGATGCGCTC
>JACMOQ010000619.1 GCA_014377905.1 Acetobacteraceae bacterium
TGTAGAGTCGCTTTTTTTTCATATCATCTGCATCCGATCGCATAGGCAAACCGGTCGGATGATGATCTCGCCTCAGCCCCGCTTCACCGCCGCGACAACAAGCGCAATCCAGTCATTCAAAGCCGCCACATCAATCCAGCGCAGCACAGCAACAATGTCATTCGCCGGATCGATCCAGGTGATGTTGCCGCCCGCGCCAAGGCCAAAATAGCTTTCTGGGCTGGCAGCCGGCTTAAAGCCACGATCGGTGTTGAGCCACCACAGCAGCCCGTAATCCGGCCGGATCGGGCATGGCGTGCGCATAGCGGCCACCCAGCCAGACGGCAGCAGGCGGCGGCCGTTCCACACCCCGTCTGCCAGCATCAACTGGCCGATCAGCGCTTGATCCTCGGCATGAATGAACACCCCGCCGCCCCAATGTCCGCCGCCGGAAACGCTTTCAACCGCGCGACCGTCCACCAAAACGCTCGAATTGCGATAGCCAACCCAGCGCCAGTCATCGCTGGCATCAATCGGGGCCATGATCCGTTCGGCGAACACATCGCGCAACGATCGTCCGAAGCGACGCAGCAATGCCAGCGCCAGCCGGTTCACCCGGACATCATTATATTCCCAGTAGCTGCCGGGCGCCTGCAACGGCCGTGGATCGCCCTTTTTGTGGCCGGCCATCGCATCGCCGCCATTGGCGGTGCTGCGATAGCGGTCGATCTGATCGGGCTTGTCGAACAGGGTGCCTTCCCATTCGGAAGTCTGGGTCAGCAAATGCCGCCAGGTGATCGCGCCATTATGCGCCCCGGCAAAGCCGCTATCATCAACCGTCACGCCGACCCGTTCATCAATATCGCGGATCAAGCCATCGCTGAGCGCCACCCCGGCGAGGATCGCCAGATAGGATTTAGCCACGCTGAAAGTCATATCGATCTGGCGCGTATCGCCCCATTGCGCGATCAGGGCGCCGCGATGCAGCAGCACCCCATTTGGCCCACCCCGTGCGGCAGTCGGGCCCAGCACCGCGTTCCACGGCGCCGGCTCGAAAGCGCCGGCCAGCAAATGGGCGCTGATATCGCGTGGCCAAGCGGTTTCATGGGCGAGTGCGAATGCGGCCGGCGTCATAGCGCTTCCCCTGAGACTTTTTTTTCCAACATCGCCAATCGTTCGGTGCCGCCGGGCATCTTCGGATCCACGTCGAGGCAGCGTTTGAACGCCGCCAGCGCGCCTTTCCAGTCTTTGCGGGCCTCGGCAATCCGCGACAGGCTTTGCAGCACCATGAAATGGCGCGGCTCGCGGGTCAGGGCTTCCTGAATGTCTTCGAGTGCCAGGTCGTATTTCCCGGCTTCGAAACGCGCGATGGCACGGCGGTGGAAGCCTTCGATCCAGTCAGGTTCAAGCACGAGGGCGGAATCGAACGCATCGAGCGCGCGGTCGAGGTCCTTCGCCGCCAGTTCGCGCATGCCGCGCTGCAACATCACGATTGCGGATGGCGATCCGGATTTCATCCAGGCGTCGCGGATGCGGCGTTCCAGCACCAGCGCCGCCCGCTCATCGGGGGCAATCTTGAGTTGATTGAGCAGATTGTCGATATCGGGGCGGCCCTGGCCAATCGCCGGACCGGCGGCCAGGAGCAGGACAAAAGCTGCCAGAATCGTGGGAAGGATGCGCATGCGTCAATTTCGTCCACATCGGCGATGCCGGCAAGCTAATCCGCCGCGAGCGCCGGCATTTTCAGCTTTGCGGGGGCCGGGCCACCGGCCATCCAGTCTAGTAGCTCGACCGTATGGACAATTGGCAA